>JAUZRN010000025.1 GCA_030950375.1 Rhodothermus sp.
GGTGAGGATAGGACGTTGGGCGTTGGTGGGGGCGGGTTCGGTGGTGACGCGGGATGTGCCGGATTACGGGTTGGTGGTGGGGGTGCCGGCCCGTCTGGTGGGCTGGGTGTGCGAGTGCGGAATTCCCCTGCGCTTTGAAAACCGACAGGCGACTTGCTCAGAA
This sequence comes from Rhodothermus sp., assembly GCA_030950375.1. Classification (GTDB taxonomy): domain Bacteria; phylum Bacteroidota; class Rhodothermia; order Rhodothermales; family Rhodothermaceae; genus Rhodothermus. The sequence continues at coordinate 164 of JAUZRN010000025.1, forward strand.
TGCGGTCGCCAGTATGTGCGGGAGGACGAGCAAACCGTGCGTCGGCTGGAGACGCCTTGAAGCCGCTTCAATCCAGCCCTTTGCAATTGATCCCCTCAATACTACCATCTGGCATGGCTTTTTGACCGGCGAGTCAGTAGAACCTTGATTTTTTCCGGCGGTTATTGTTGTGTGCTTCATCGCTGCTTTACAAACAGCGGCAAACGACGATATTGCCCATAAGGAAGTTTCACCAATCGCCGGTGTGTTGTACTATGGAGCGTTCGTTTGCGCAGGATGCGGGCAAGGGGCTGCGGCTCGAACACTTTCTCAGTGGAGCAGCGGACGTTGAGCGCGCCCAGTACCTGATTCTGGCTGCCCTGCAGGAGACGCACCGTGAGTTTTCGCGGAATGTCATTTATCCTTATTTGAGTGATCTGATTCATTTGTTCGAGCAATTGCAACACATTTTGCGGGGACTGGAAGGCATCCGCAGTGCCGCCCCAGGCGAAGTACGCCAGGTAGACTGGGAAGCGTGCCGATTGATTTACGAACGACCAGCTTTCGATGCCGATCGCATCGCTGCTGTCGAAGAGCTAATTCGCTGGGCGCTTCCGCACATCCAGGAAGCCATAGAGGAGGGACGAACGATTTTCGAGTTTGTAGAAGAGCATTTGCATCTGGAGCCCGTTGGCATTGTCCCATCCTATCAGGAGGAAGGGTACTTGATCGTTCCGGACCAGCGTGGACGAACGCTGCATGTACTACAGTATCAGCTTTCCGTAGTCACCGGTGGCAAGGAGCGCTATCGGACGCTGCGTACCTTACATCTCAAGCAATTACCACTGCAGGGTGTCTATCCAGCGCCGCAGCGTATCAAGCTGGACTTGATTGCCGAGCGCCGTGAGTTGCCTAATCCGGCCACTTACTTTTTTGCTACTGATCTGGACTTTCCGTTTGCGCAGACCGTGTTGCCGGTGGCCAAGCGCAAGCTCATGCGGCATCTATTTACGCAGATAGGCCGCGCCTGATAAAAAATGGGCGGCGTCGGTGGCATCGGTCGGTGCCAGGCCGAACACCGCCCGAAGTCGCGCAGCCACTCGGTACGGATTCAGCGTTCGATCGGTGCTCCTACCAGATTGCCCCACTCGGTCCAGGAACCGTCGTAGTTTCGGACGTCGGGGTAACCCAGCAGTTCATGAAGTACAAACCAGGAGTGCGAGGATCGTTCACCGATGCGGCAGTAGGTAACAACGGGCTTGTCGGGGGTTACGCCTTTTTCAGCATAGAGAGCCTGCAGTTCTTCAATCGACTTGAAGGTGCCGTCCTCGCGTACGGCCTGCGACCAGGGGATGTTCGTAGCGCCCGGAATGTGGCCGCCACGCTGGGCCGTTTCCGACAGCCCTGGCGGTGCCAGGATCTCCCCACGGAATTCCTCCGGCGAACGGACGTCAACCAGAGCGAAGCGTTCCTGTCGGATCAGTGCGGCTACGTCGTCGCGAAAGGCACGCAGGTGCGTATTGATGCGGGTGACCTTGTAGTGGGTAGGCGCGTACGTGGGCACTTCAGTGGTCAGCGGGCGCTTTTCAGCGACCCATTTTTTACGGCCTCCATCCATCAGCCGCACATCTTCGTGGCCATAGTACTTCATGAGCCAGTAGGCCCAGGCGGCAAACCAGTTATTGTTGTCGCCATAGAGAACGACGGTTGTCTCAGGCTGGATGCCCGATTGGCTCAGCAGTGCTTCATAGTCGGCCTGCTGGATAATGTCGCGCCGGATCTGGTCCTGTAGCTGTGTTTTCCAGTTCCAGCCTACGGCGCCGGGCAGATGGCCCGTTTCATAGGCCGACGTGTCGACGTCTACTTCCACGAAGCGCACGTTAGGATCATGCAGGTGCGCTTCGGCCCATTCGGTATCAACCAGGACGGTGGGACGCGTGGATGTCTGTGCCATGGCTGTTCACAGGGTTTGGTGGTTGGATTCAGGATACAGGTTGTTTTCGTTGCGGCAGGGGCACCGCAATGGTAACCGGAGTCGGGTGACGCAGATGGTCGTTGACCGGCCAGCGGTCACGGATGCGGGCCAACCCCTTCCGGAGGGTAGCTTTGTTGGCGGTCGCATCGACGCTGAGCCGGACTTTGGTCTGCTTGTAACCGGCACGCCCGGGGTCCCCGTGGTCAAATAGATGATCCAGCGTTAACACGCCTTTCCGCTTAATTTTCAGCGGTTGGATTCTGAAACCCGGCTCCCGAGCGATCAGGTGGGCTGTCACGTTCCGAAAGCCGCCAACGCCGATCCGTACGTGCTCCACAGGACGGGGAGCTTTGTCGACGCCGCTCGGTCTTTCGGGTTTGTGGCCCTCTACTGTGGTGCAGCGGGCCTGTATTCGGAAGGGAGCCGGACTTTCAGCCATGCTGCTGACGCGAAATATCAAGGCCTCAGGGGGATGCATAGGTGTGGGCAGCAGGTTTGTGGGATGCTTCCTGGTAGCGGACAAAGAGGCGTGCCATTGTCTCAGGATCTGGCAGGCAGGCAGCGACTGTGTCGCCGACCAGCTCAGCAATGCGGGCGCGTGCTTCGGCAAAACGCTGCTGCCGTAGCAGCGCAAGTACATCGCTATCGACCAGCATGTACCAGTGGTCCCTGCGTTCGGAAAAGTCGGGGTAATGAGTAGCCATGGACAGGCGCAGGGCTCCCATGAGATCCAGAAACAGCGCATATTCAGGCCCCAGGTGCTGCTCCAGTGCTTCCCGGAGCCGCACTGATAGGGCTGGTGCCTGACCGCTTGTCGAGATAGCGATGACCAGCGCGCCGCGGCGAACGACCGAGCCGGCGACAAACGTACAGTGTGACACATCGTCCATAGCATTGATGAGCACACGTTCGCGCTGCGCTTCCTGCCAGATCGGCTCGGTCGCTTCGGGATTGGTAACGGCCACGATGGCCAGGAACGCATGCTGTAGATCACCTGGCTGGTACCAACGGGCATGCCAGGTAAGCCGTCCTTCTTCGGCCCATGTGCGAAGGCGGGGGGTGACCGTTTCGCTGATAAGCACGACGTCGGCGCCGCAGGCCAGCAGGTCAGCAACCTTGCGTTCGGCCTCGTGCGTGCCACCGAAGACCACGCAGCGGCGTCCTTCCAGATTGTTTAAAAAAATCGGGTATACACGCATGGCTCAGGGGATAGAGGGATGGATTTCTGGATGCAACGTGAACGGAGACGGAGCCGGCTCCGGATGGAACCAGTCCAGCTCATGGGCCAGGTGGGCCACTTTACCAACGACCACGGTAGCGGGCGTGCTCAGGGTAGCTGCACGTTCGGCAATGTCGGCCAGTGTACCGATTACGCGTTGCTGGGCGGCAGTTGTACCGTTGCTGATGACAGCTACCGGGGTGTCGGGCGCGCGGCCGTACGCTTGCAGGGTACGGGTTAGCTCAGGCAGGCGACGCAGGCCCATCAGCAGCACAAGCGTATCAATGCGGGCCAGTGCGGACCAGTCCAGTCCAAGCGTCTCCAGGTCGCAGCGATGGCCTGTCACGACGGCAAAGGCGCCGGCCACGCCGCGCTGCGTTACCGGGATGCCTGCATAGGCAGGCACGGCAATGGCACTGGTAACGCCCGGTACCACCTCGAAAGGAATACCGGCCCGGGCCAGCGCTTGCGCTTCTTCTCCTCCACGTCCAAAGACGAACGGATCACCACCTTTCAGACGTACCACGACCAAGTTGCGGCGGGCCCGGTCAATCAGCAGCTCCTGAATGGCTTCCTGAGGCCGCATGTGGTGGCCAGGCGTCTTGCCTACGTAAACGCGCTCGGCCGTTGGAGGGACTACCTCCAGGAGCATCGGATGCACCAGCCGGTCATAGACGACGACCTCGGCCTGACGCAGCAGCGACAGCCCACGTACGGTGATCAGCTCCGGATCACCCGGACCGGCACCGACCAGATAAACTTTGCCGCGTTTAGCCGAACGACGATAGGAGGACAACATGGTCACAGAGCAGGAAAACAAAACATAAACAGGACCCAAACGAAAAAGCCCCTCACCGCAGAGCGGGAGGGGCGCTGTATCAACTGATTGGCTGTATTTCAACTACAGCAACTACAGGTATAGCAGACCCCTCCCGTGTGCGGAGCACAACACGGACAGCCGCAACAGAGGAGAAAGGTCTGTACCTGTAGCGAACGCATAACCGTACTGGGGTCAACGACCGGATATAATTTACAACACACGACCCGCCGAACGCAACGTTTATGAAAGTATGTCCGCTGGCTTATAGGCCAACGCCTGCTCCAGGTCGGCAATCAGGTCCTCCGTAGCCTCGATGCCGACCGATAGGCGGATCAGGTTATCTGTAATGCCGGCTGTCTTGCGCTGTTCCGGACGCATCGACGCATGGCTCATGGTCGCCGGATGTTCGATGAGCGACTCGACACCGCCCAACGATTCGGCCAGCGTGAAAACCTGCGTGGATCGCAGGACGTGGTGGACGGCTTCCAGACCTCCTTTCACTGTGAAGGAAACCATACCCCCGAATCCTTTCTGCTGGCGTGCGGCCACCGCATGGCCTTCATGCGAGGGAAGGCCTGGATAGAACACCCGCTCCACATTGGGATGCTGCTCCAGAAAACGAGCCACGGCCATTGCATTGTGTTCATGCTGACGGATACGCACTGGGAGCGTCTTCAATCCACGCAGTACGAGCCAGCTATCAAAAGGGCCCGCAATGGTGCCATGGGCATTGGCGACAAACTGCAATTGCTCGTTCAGCTCCTCAGTGCGAACGATAACTGCCCCGCCGATTACGTCGGAGTGACCGTTCAGGTACTTCGTGGTCGAATAGACCACAATGTCGGCACCAAAATCCATAGGACGCTGTTGCAGGGGCGATAGAAAAGTGTTGTCAACCACCACCAGCAGGTTGTGCGCTCGAGCGAATTGGCAAAGCGCCGCCAGATCGACAATGCGCAGCAAGGGATTCGAGGGCGTCTCCACCCAGACAATCCGGGTGTTCGGACGGAGAGCAGCTTCGATGGCAGCCGAATCGCGCAGGTCGACAAACGATACCGTCAACTTGCCCTGTCGCTCCAGCAGATTGAGCAGGCGTTCGGTCCCTCCGTAGCAGTCATGTGCGCAGATCACATGGATGCCGTGGTCGAACAGGGCCAGCACGGTAGAAATAGCGGCCATACCGCTTGTTGTGGCCACGGCTCCTGCACCACCTTCCAGGTCGGCCAGCACAGCCTCCAGCGTGTGTCGCGTTGGATTACCGCTACGCGAGTAGTCGTACCCTTTCGTCTGGCCGATGTCCTCAAAACGGAAGATAGCACACTGATAAATAGGGGGGACGATGCTGTTGTAGCTGGTATCGGTCTGCTGACCAGCCAGTGTCAGACGCGTCTGTGGCTGCATAGGCTTTACGGTTCTTGATGGTGAAACAGCGCGTAAACCTCATCAAGAACCGAGCATGTGGGACCCCGGCAGACGCCACAAGCTGTGCTCATCTTCCCCGGAACGGACCGCAGAGGAATGGCGAGGCAGCACGCATAGGATTCCTCCGCGTCCCCGATCTACATTCCGGGCAGGATTTAGCACCGGACGGCACCTCCCTGCCGGCAGGAGATGCCCGGTTGCTACGACGTCATCGGGCCTGTTCCCTCGGTCGTTCTTGATGAGACTTATCTTTCAAGATAAGATCTGAAGGATATCGAAGACAAGCTGCCTGAGATTTCTTGATGTAATCTCAATCGCCCAGCAGCAGTTTGGCCAGACCTCCGGCCGCTTCCTCACGCAGGTGCTGGATAATTCGCCGAGCGGCTTTCAGGCCGGTGTGCAGGGCATCGATAACGGAGATGCCTTCCAGGTAATTTCCAGCCAGAAACAGTCCCGGCCGGCTCATCTCCACATCCCGCGCACAGGCAATTACCGCGTCATAGCCCAGCTGGTACTGTGGAATGGAGCGCTCCCAGCGCCAGACGTGTCGGAAGACCGGAGGCGGCGTAATGCCCAGCAGCCGGCGCAGATCCTGCAGCACCAGCGCCTCCAGTTGATCCTCGGGTAGCAGGGCCAGCTCAGGATGCCGCATGCCTCCGACAAAGGTGGTGAGCAGCACATGACCTTCAGGAGCTCGGTCGGGAAAAAGCGACGAAGAGAACAGCGTCCCAAGAATCTGAAACGGCCGTTCCACAGCTGGTACCAGCATACCAAAACCGTCCAGTGGGTGGGCGACCTGCTCGCGTCGAAAGCCCAGCGCTACCAGAGCAAGAGGCGGGTGCGCGACGGTTTCAAGGGGATGGCGCTCCAGAGAAGGCAGAATGCGAATCTTTGCCATTCGATGAAGTGAGGTGGCGCAGAGAATGACGTCAAAAAAGCGGGTGGAGACGCGACCGTTTGCCCGAAAGCTAAGCGTCCAGGGATTTTTTTCGTCCCAGCGAACGGCCAGCACCTCTGCCTTTCGAAGGATTGCGTGGGAAGGCAGATGTTCAGCCAGGGCACGGGGGAGCATGTGCAGGCCTTCAATGAACGAGAACATCGGACGGCGTGGGGCCGGGTGATGACGCTGCTTCATACGGTCACGGATCAGGCCCCAGAAAAGTGAGCCGTACTCCTGTTCCAGCTCGAATAACTTGGGAAAGGCATGGCGTACCGACAGGCACTCAGCATCGCCGGCAAAAATGCCGGCGACGAAAGGCTCCACCACATAGTCCAGCACTTCAGGGCCTAATCGACGACGGATAAACTTTGCCACGGATTCCTCGGTGCCCCGGTGTGATCGCACAATGAATGGTTCAGCCAGCAATCGGAGACGCGCCCGAGGCGACAGTAAGGGGGTACGCAGTAGTTCGCGGGGGGAGCGAGGGAGGGGTATCGGCTGGCCATCCCGCACTATAAAACGCTTCGATGCGACAGGATGAGCAGGAATGCAGGCGTCTTCCAGATCGATTCGACGCAGCAATTCTTCCAGATCAGCTGAGGTGCGTTGAAGCGTTTGCGGGCCATACTCCACCAGAAAGCCGTCGATCCGTTCCGATTGGATGAAACCGCCAATACGATCAGACGCTTCGAAAACAGTGACTTCCAGGCCGCGTCGATGCAATTCATACGCGGCCGCCAGACCAGCAATGCCGGCCCCGATGATTCCCACAGAAGCCATAAATGCAGGCTTGCTTTTTTGTCGGTGGGCGCTTTTCTTCCGAAAAATTCAGCAAGCTAACGAAGAAGCCTGCTGGAAAGTGGCACAATCCGGAAAGAAAAATACAATCGGCTATGCTGTTTCTGAAAAACATCTTTGTGCTGTTACATATTCTGACAGCAGCTGCCTGGTTTGGACTGGGACTTCGGCTGGCGGCGCAGGCTCGCCGCGCGTTGACCCTGGAGCCTCAAGCGGCACAGGTGCTCCTTGAAGAGGGAGAAGCTTCGGTGCGTCAGATGGGCGTGTTCCTGGTGGCTACGTTGCTTTTTGGGCTGGGTGCTCTGTTCAGCGGTGGAGGATTCGGAGTCTACGGCGCGCCCTATCACACGAGTCTGCTGTTGTTGCTGGTGCTGATCGGACTGCAATGGGGCGTGCTGCGCCCGGCCTGGCGCACACTGCAGCAGGCGCTCGGCAGCCATGCATCCGACAGGCAACAGGCCGAACGCTCCCGCAAGCGCATCGCACTGGCAACCGGTCTGGGACACCTGCTCTGGGGGATCATTCTTGTACTGATGTACTGGAATACGTTGGTCGCTGCCCTGGGATAGGCCTCGGAACCGGCTCCATTGCCGGCCCGTTTTGTCCCTAAAACAGAATCAAAAAAACGGGACCTCATGGCTACCAGGCAAATGGAAGAAAGCTGGGAACGAACCAAGAGGCAGATTCGAACTATCTGGGGAGATGTTCTTAGTGATCAGGAGCTCCAGAAAGCGCGCGGCGACCTGCACGCTATGGTTGCGCTGATTCGGGAGAAAACCGGCGAGTCGCGCGAGGAAATTCTTCAGAAGATGGAAGCCATCCTGTAGGGCCGGTGGGCCGTTTCCTATAATTTAGGCTACTTCCTATCTTCTCCACCTCTTAGTCTCAGCCTGGAAGCGCTTTTGAAAAATGGAGAAAAGCAGTACGCAGCTGGTTGGCAGACTCGGATCACCGCTGGCTACCGATAAACCCACCGTACAACACTGGATTGCACAGCACCAGGCGTTGCTTGAAACGTTGCAACGCCAGGCTGAACAGATTCGACTGGGGGGCGGATCCAGACGCATCGAACGGGAACATCAACGCGGTAAGCTCACCGCGCGTGAGCGAATTGCTCGCCTGCTGGACGATCCCAACGACTTCTGGGAGCTGGGTCTCTGGGCCGGCTACGGCATGTACGAAGACGAAGGCGGCTGTCCGGCCGGCGGTACCGTCATGGGGCTCGGACGCGTCAGCGGCCAGCTGTGTATCATTGTGGCCAACGATGCCACGGTGAAGGCCGGCGCCTGGTTTCCCATCACGGTTAAAAAGAACCTGCGGGCTCAGGAAATTGCCCTACAGAACCGTATACCCATTATCTACCTGGTCGATTCGGCTGGCGTTTACCTGCCTATGCAGGATGAGATTTTTCCGGACCGAGACCACTTTGGCCGCATCTTCTTCAACAACGCACGGCTGTCGAGCCTGGGCGTGCCGCAGATCGCAGCCATTATGGGGAGTTGTGTAGCAGGCGGTGCTTACCTGCCTATCATGAGTGATGAAGCGCTCATTGTGCAGGGGACCGGCTCTGTGTTTCTAGCCGGACCTTACCTGGTGCGGGCGGCTATCGGCGAGATCGTAGATGCCGAAACACTGGGGGGCGCTACCACACACACGGAAATCTCAGGCGTGACCGACTATAAGATGCCCGACGACGAAACGTGCCTGGAGACTATACGGCGCCTGATGTCCCATCTGGGGCCTCGCCCGCGGGCAGGCTTTCCCCGTAGTACGCCGCGGCCGCCTGCCTTTCCCCCCGAAGAGATCTATGGGCTGGTACCGCCTGATCTACAACAGCCCTACGATATGCGCGAAGTGATTGCCCGCCTTATCGATGCAGATTCCTGGACGGAGTATAAAGCCGGCTATGGGCAGACCATCATTACAGGCTATGCGCGCATTGATGGCTGGAGTGTGGGGATTGTGGCTAACCAACGGCTGGTTGTCCGCAGTCGCCAGGGAGAAATGCAGGTGGGCGGTGTCATCTACTCCGATTCGGCCGATAAGGCCGCACGCTTCATCATGAATTGCAATCAGAAGCGGATTCCTATCGTGTTTTTGCAAGATGTGACAGGCTTCATGGTGGGCAAGCGTGCCGAGCATGGCGGCATCATCAAGGATGGCGCCAAACTGGTCAACGTGGTGGCCAACTCGGTCGTCCCCAAATTCACAGTGGTCGTGGGGCACTCGTTCGGGGCAGGGAACTACGCAATGTGCGGACGCGCCTACGAGCCACGTCTGATGCTGGCCTGGCCAACGGCCTGCATTGCCGTCATGGGAGGGAAGCAGGCTGCCCAGACACTCCTGCAGGTACAGCTCGGTAAATACGAGCGCGAGGGGAAAACGCTCTCCGACGAAGAAAAACAACGCCTGCTGGAGGAGATCGAGTCGCGCTACGAAGCGCAGACTTCCGCTTACTATGCGGCCGCACGGCTCTGGGTGGACGCAATTATCGATCCAGCCGAAACGCGGCGCTGGATTAGCCTGGGCATTGAAATGGCGGATCATAACCCGGACCTTCCGCCGTTTAATCCCGGCGTCCTGCAGGTTTAAGCAGGCGACTTGCCCGAAGGGGCAGGGTGTTTTATATTGCGACGCTTCTTGATCGGTAAGCATAAAAAAGCGCACAGACACATGGGAAAAGGAGACCGACGTACGCGGCGCGGTAAGATCTGGCGTGGTACTTACGGTAAGTATCGACCCAAAAAGAAGAAAAAGAAACCGCAACAGGAAGCAACCGCGGCCGCTAAGTAACGTAGCCACGGCAATGGTTGCAAGCGAAGCGTCTTCGCTCGTGAGGGCGAGCCAAGACGCTTTTTCATTTGGGAAAAGACAACCGCGGTTAGCCCGTGCTCTGCATGGCCGCCGCAATACCGTTGATGCTCAGAAACAGGGCCTGCCGGAGCGGCTCCCGATTGGCCTCTGGCATCTGGCGATAGCGCTGCATCAACTCGACCTGCACCAGGTTCAGCACGTCGGTGTATGGGTTGCGGAGCTGGACCGATTTCCGGATCACCGGATCGTGATCAAGCAATGCTTCCTGGTCGGTAATGCGGAGAATGGCAGTGCAGGCCCGTTGAAAGTCTTCCACGATCATTTGATGAAATGGGGTTGGGCCATGTCCCAGCAATCGGTCGTAGTAGGTGGCTATTTCCAGGCGGGCACGCACCATTTCGCGCTGGGCATTTTGCAGGATGGTACGGAAGAAAGGCCAGGATTGATACCAGGTGCGCAGTAGCGGTAGATGCTCAGGGGCTTCGTGGAGTAGCTCATCAAGCGCCTGTCCGATGCCGAACCAGCCCGGAATCAGATAGCGCACCTGAGTCCAGGCAAAGACCCAGGGGATAGCTCGCAGGCTTTCAAAGTCGACCTCACGAGCGTTGCGGCGTGAGACCGGTCGGGAGGCAATGGGCAGGCGGCTGATCTGTTCGATCGGGGTGATGCGCGTGTACCAGCTCCAGAAGCCGGGCGCGTCGATCAAGCGACGATAGGCCTTCATGGAGCGTTGGGCCAGTTCGTCCATGAGGCGATTGCGTGTAGCCAGATCGGTGTCGTCGATGCTGGAGTCAGCTGGTAGGCCGACCACCCGGAGCATGGCGTTGACGATCTGTTCCAGGTGACGATGTGCGATCTCTGGCAGAGCATAGCGGAACGAAATCACCTCGCCCTGTTCGGTAAATCGGATACGGCCGTTGTGGACTACCGGCGGCATGGCCAGGATAGCCTGGTTAGCGCGGCCTCCCCCACGGCCGACAGTACCGCCGCGCCCGTGGAACAGGCGAAAATCGACGTTGTGTCGGCGGCATACTTCGGCCAGCTGTTCCTGCGCGCGGTGCAGTGCCCAGTTGGCCATCCAGTAGCCTCCATCTTTGGTGCTGTCGGAATAGCCCAGCATGATTTCCTGAAAACCACCACGGGCAGCTACCTGCATCTGGTAAACAGGGTGGCTCAGGATTGCTTCCATGCGGCTGGCGGCAGCTTCCAGATCTTCGATGGTCTCGAAAAGCGGCACAAAGTCAATGGGACAGCGCACGCGGTCCGGCTTACCGGTCCGGGCATCTCGCTCGTAATGCCAGAGTCCCACTTCCTTGGCCAGTAGCATGGGTTCAAGCAGATCGCTGACCGTGTGCGTCATGCTCACGATGTAGCTGCCCACACTGCGCGGATCAAGCTGTACCAGGTCACGAATGACCACGAAGGTGTCCAGCACCTGGCGGGTCGTCTCCGACACGTGGGCGCCTGGAGGTAACAACGGCCGAGGATTGCTCAGCTCGTCGGCCAGCAGTTCCTGGCGGCGCGATTCCGGAAGGGCCCGATAATCATTTTCAACACCGGCCAGCCGTAGCAGTTCGGCGACGGCTTCTTCATGGACGCTGCTGTGCTGGCGTACGTCGAGCGTAACCAGATGAAAGCCGAACGTCTGGGCCAGCACCAGCAGGCGCGTGAGCTGGTCATGCCAGGCAACCCGTTCCAGCCCGCAGGCCTCCAGACAACGCTGCAGCAGCCGAAGGTCTTCAACAAAGGCATCCGCGTCGTAGGCGGGTGTGGGCCGGGCAGGGTCGTCCAGCGCCTGCAGCAGTGCATGGAGCCGTGCCATGATATAGGAGATCTTCAGCCGAAACGACTCGTGCCGGAACTGCCGCAACACGTGTGGCGGTAACGTCACCTCCCGGGCATCGCGCACCAGCGAGCGGCGCAGCTCCTCCGGGGGCGGCACGTAACGGTCCGACAGGCTCAGCCGCCGGCGGAGCTGACGTAGCTCTTCCATATAACGCTGGAGTACCAGCCGTCGCTGGGTCAGGGCCGTCCAGCGCGTAATTTCCGGGGTGACGTATGGGTTGCCGTCACGATCGCTGCCGATCCAGGAACGATAGCGCAGAAACGGCCGGAAATCCACCTCTGCGCCGTAATATCGGCGAAGTGCCCGACGCACGTCTTCGTAAATGCGGGGGACAGCCTCCCAGAGTGTGCTTTGAATGAAATACAGGCCCTGTTCTACTTCATCGCGAACGGTGGGACGCTCTTCGCGCACTTCGGCCGTGCCCAGCAGCAGAGCGATCTGATTATGCAGGTCTTCGAGTAGCGCCTCCTGCTCTTCAGGCGTGAGCTGGCAGCGACGCTGCCGGGCAAGGAGTTGTGCGATGTGCTGCTGTTTGTACAGGATGCTACGTCGGCGGGCTTCGGTCGGGTGGGCGGTCAGCGTTGGCTGAATGTCCAGCCGCTCCAGCAATGCCCGCACTTCGTCCAGTGTGCGCCCCTGTTGTTTCAGGGCCAGAATAGCTTCGTCGATCGACTCCGGACGCGGACGCTCGGGGGTACACTGCCGCGCCCGTTCCCGGTTGATTCGGATGATTTCCTGTTGCTCGGCCTGATTGACCAGGTGGAAAAAGGCAGTGTAAGCACGCAACAGCCACTGCAGCTCGTCGTAGGTGGCGTTGTGGATCCGTGCGTAGGCTTGATCCCGAAGCTCCGGCCGATTTTCGAGCGCTGCCTGCTTGCACAGGCGGCGCAACGTTTCGACCAGTTCCAGCATCTCTGCGCCGGCCATTTCCTGAATGACCTGGCCCAGCAGCCCGCCGAGCAGGTTCACGTGTTCGCTGAGCGGCCGGGAGATACCGGTGCCTTCGACCTCGATTTGCAGGGAAGTAAGTCGGCTCATCGCAGGCTCTCTTCTAAAGCAGTAGCAGCATTGGTACGCGTATCGCGATACTTGACGATCACCGGTGCGTAGAGGGAAAGGCCATGCACCTTCCCGAAGAGTGACTGCACGGCTCGCGCGCCGGGCACGACGACGGCGTACGGAGGCACTTCCAGTGGCTGGCCAGGAGCCGGCGTCAGCACCCGTTCGTGTACCAGATCGTAGAGTTTGGTCGAACCCGTCAGGATCACACCGGGTGCCAGCACAGCGCCCTTTCGGACCAGGCAGCCTTCGTAGATGCCGCAGCCGCCGCCTACAAACACGTCGTCTTCAATAATGACGGGACGAGCGCCTACCGGCTCAAGCACACCGCCAATCTGAGCGGCTGCCGACAGGTGCACGCGCTTGCCGATCTGAGCGCAGCTGCCGACCAGCGCATGCGAGTCGATCATCGTCCCTTCGTCTACATACGCCCCGACATTCACATACATGGGGGGCATGCAAATCACGCCCGGCGCCAGGTAAGCGCCTGTGCGGATCGCTGAACCACCGGGCACGATGCGGACCCGGTCGGCCAGTGTGAGCGGCTTGAGTGGATAGGTGTCTTTGTCAAAAAAAGGAAACCGCTCTGTGGAGTATTCGACCAGCCTGCCAAGCCGGAAACCCAGCAGAATACCCTGCTTGACCCAGGTATGTGTGATCCATTGCCCCTCCTCGGTGGGAGTAGCTGCCCGGATCGTGCCCCGGTTCAGGCCGTTGAGCAATTCTTCGAACGCCTCGCGGGCGGCGCGTTCATCCAGCGCTTCCGCTGGCTGTGCGGACAGCGCTTCAATGCGTTGGCGCAAAGCAGTATGGGTATCGGTGAGCATAGGAACGCTATGTTTGGTCATCCTGCTTGCAATAGCAACAGCCTGTCGCCACCAATACAGGGGCACAGGCAAAAGGCGCGTTCGGTCATCAATCGGGTGACTTCAAACGCCTCGATAGCAATTGGGACGGCTCTGTGGTAGCGTTAAGGCCAGTCGCATGACGCTCCGGCATCGGACTGTTGCTGTTTTACATAATGTACCGGTACGTTCATGCGTGCCATCGTGTGCGGTAATTGGCGGCTTAACGCGCCACATCAAAGCCCCATCCGAACGTCTGAACCACTCCATGCAGCTCCTCTCCTGGTGCTGTCCCATGATAGCAAAACGCCCGCCACGGTCTCCTTGACCCGTATGCTACCTACGACCTGATCAAACTTCTGATCAGGAAAGAGGCCGTACTGCTGGACCCACAAAGGTTGTTTCCTGTGCCCGTAACGCTGGCAGGTGCGACCGTTGTACTGTTCTGTACGCGTTGCAGGGCTCTCCAGTGTGAGCTGAAGCGTGCCCACCGGTCAGGCTGTTGCCAGGAATGCCTCGAAGGCTTCGAGCACGCGACGGCGCGTGGTCTCGTCGAGCGGCACAAGCGGTAGCCGCACCACGTCTTCGATCAGGCCCATGGCGTGCAATACGGCCTTGATCGGAATCGGGTTGGTGGCAAAGAAGCAGGCCCGCATGGCGGGCAGGAGCTCGAAGTGTAGCTTGCGTGCCTCCTCGAAGTTACCGGCTAACGCGGCCCGGACCAACGCCGTAAAACGTTCAGGTAGCGCATTGGCCACCACCGAAATCACCCCGTCGGCACCCAGCGCCAGCAGTGGAAGCGTGATTTCGTCGTCGCCAGCGTAGACGGCCAGTCCGGGTGGCCGATGGACCAGAATGTCCGTGATCTGAGCCAGATTGCCCGAAGCCTCCTTGATGCCCACGACGGTTGGAATCTCTTCGGCCAGGCACAGAACGGTTTCGGCCGTCATGTTGAAGCCGGTGCGGCCGGGTACGTTGTAGAGGATGATCGGTGTGTCGACGGCTTCGGCAATGGCCGCCACGTGGGCGCGAAAGCCCTCTTGAGGTGGTTTGTTGTAGTAGGGGCCAACGATCAGCAGACCGTCGGCACCGGCCTGGGCCGCCTCCCGTGAAAAGGCCAGACTTTCGGCCGTTGAGTTGTTTCCGGTACCCACAATGACAGGTACGCGGCCACCGACGTGCTCCAGCGTCAGTTCCACGATGCGGCGACGCTCTGCAGGCCAGATCGTGGCGTTTTCGCCAGTAGTGCCAAGCACAACCAGGGCATCGACGCCGCCTTCAATCTGGCGATCAATCAGCCGACGTAGCGCCGGCTCGTCCACCTTGCCCTCACGCGTGAAAGGCGTGACCAGGGCAGGGGCCGTTCCACGGAATACAGGTGCGATCATCATAGTCTCAGTGCGGGTTGAGGTTCGCATGTAGCCATTCGTTCAGCATATCATCCAGGGAGAAAAAGCCACGACGACCGATAAGCCAGCGGGCTGCCTGCAGGGCACCTGCGGCAAAGCCATCGCGGCTATAGGCGTTATGTTCGAGCGTCAGCTCATCAAAGGGGCCACAGATACCGATCGTGTGTCGGCCAAAAACATGGCCGGCCCGTGTCGAGGTTATGTGCAGCGCCTCGGGAGCAATGCGACCGTGCTGCGTTTCAGTTTCCATCCGTTTTTTGCGTGAGAGCCCCTCTACAATCAGGTGGGCCAGCATCAGGGCGGTACCACTGGGACTGTCGGCTTTGCGTGTGTGATGGATTTCGTGAAGGTACACGTCGTAGTCAGGCAGACGCTCCAGCAGTGGCAGCAATTGTTGAAGCACGTGCTTGAGCAGGGCGATGCCCAGCGAAAAGTTCGGAGCGTATAGCAGTGTAGCTCCGCTGGCCTCGACCTGCCGCTGCACTTCGTCGAGCTGATCGTACCAGCCCGTGGTGCCGATGACAGCAGGGATACGCCAGCGGCAATAGGCGTCGATATGCGTTCGCACGACGTGCGGCAACGTGAAGTCCATCACCACGTCGGCCCCGTTCAGGACCGAGACGTCGGCTTCGACCGGTAGCGGATGCGCTGCGTTGAAGCGGGCAACGATTTCGTCACCCTGCTGTCGGGCCAGCCGCTCAATGGCCTGCCCCATGTTGCCGGTTCCAACCAGGGCCAGCTTCATCCGGATGCTGTGTGTTTGATTTCCGGGGAGAACGTAGGACGGGCACCGTCGGCCGGCAGAAAGACTTCACGGGCCGGCGGCCGTCGGTTGTAGTGAGAGCTCATGACAGCCCCATAGGCGCCTGCCTGAGCGATCAGCAACACGTCACCCTCGTGCGTGTCGGGTAGCCGACGGCCATGACCCAGCACATCGCCGGTCTCACAGATCGGTCCGACAATGTCAACCGTCTGCGTAGCCGGGGCTTCCAGCCGGGTCAGATTAACAATTTCGTGGTAAGCGCCATAGAGTGCCGGGCGAATCAGGGAATTCATTCCGGTTTCAACGCCCACATACCGTACGCTCCCTTTGTCTTTGACCTGGGTGACGCGGGCCAGTAGTACGCCGGCCTCGGCCACCAGGAAGCGTCCGGGCTCCAACCAGAGCTCAAACCGTGGATGGGTGGTCTTAAAGCGGTGCAGGTGTGTTTCAATCGCTTCCAGATCCAGGCCCGGTGCCCCTGTGCGGTCGGGGACCCCCAGGCCACCTCCAAGGTCCAGGTAGCACACCTCAGGGAAGTAGGTTGTAGCCAGCTCGGCCAGGAAGAGGGCCGTTTCGGCCCAGGTTTCCGGGCTCAGGATGCCACTGCCCACATGGGCATGCAGCCCAATGATGCGCAGCCGCAACCGATCGGCCAGCTCCCGCAGGCGTTCAGCCTGCGTGGGAGCAATGCCAAACTTGGACTGCGTGCCGGCCGTGCGTACGTAGCGATGATGCCCATCGCCCCGACCCGGATCGAATCGCACCAGCACAGCACGGTCCCGAAACAGTTCAGGCCAGGCTTCCAGCGGATGCAGATTGTCGAGCGTCACGAAAGCTCCCAGATCGAAGCCCCGTCGGTATTCCTCGGCCGGTGCAAAGTTGGGAGTAAAAAGCAGACGCTCGGGGGCAAGGTCCGGGAAGAGCGTGCGCACATGTTCCAGTTCATTCGCCGATACACACTCAAAGCCGAGTCCGAAGGCGTGGAACAGGCGTAGGACGTCTGGATGGTCATTGGCCTTGAGCGCATAGAAGATGCGATCGACCGAGGCCAGGCGACGTAGAGCTTCTACCTGGCTGCGCAGCGTGCCTTCATCGTACACGTAGCAGGGAGCCTGGGTCCTGGCCAGTGCCAGCAACTCAGACCTTCGGCGATACCACCAGGGACGAAGGGCTTCTGTCCTGGACACAGGCGCAAACAACTCGCGCCAGGTGGGACCGAAAAGCGTGTCGGCTTCAAGACGACCGAACAACTCCGCATGTAACCGGCGCACGAGCCGGTCGGCCTGGTCTTCATCGACCACGAAACTGAAGTTCAGATCGCTGGCTGCCTGCGAGATCAGATACACGTGGTGTTCGGCGAAAACTTCGAAAGCAGGGGTCAGCTCGTCGAGCAGGGCCCGGATGTGACGACCGACCAGGCTGACTACAGCACAGGGGGCAATCACGCGGGCCTGGCAGTAGGCGCTGAGATCTTCGAGCAAGGCATCAAGCTGGGTGGGTTGCAACACGTTCGTCTGCGGATCGAGGGAGACCGTTACGTTGGTCTCACTGGTGGCAATCAGGTCAATCGATAGGCCATGCCGTTTGAAGACGCCAAAGACGTCGGCCAGGAAGCCTACCTGCTGCCACATCCCCACCGTGTCCATTGAAATTAGCGTGATGCCTGTCTTACAGGAAATGGCCTTAACCCGCGGTCCAACATTCGGGGCATCGGCCGAAACGATGGTGCCGTCCAGCTCAGGATGATCAGTACACCTGATATGCAACGGGATGTTATGGGCCCGAACTGGATCCAGACAGCGCGGATGCAGCACGTTAGCGCCCATCGTGGCCAGTTCCTGCGCTTCATCGTAGTCAAGATGGCGCAGCAGGCGGGCCGAAGGGATCTGCCGGGGATCGGCCGTGAACATGCCCGGCACATCGGTCCAGATCTCCAGTCGTTTGGCCTGTAGTTTGGCCGCCAGGTAAGCGGCCGAGGTATCCGAGCCGCCGCGGCCGAGCAGTACGGTTTCACCCTGACTGTTTCGGGCAATAAACCCCTGGGTCAGGATGACTTCGGCCGGAGTAGGGGCCAATCGCTCCTGCAGCCTCGCGTCAGGTCGATAATCGCAGGTAGCCGACAGGTACCGCCGAATCTCGTTGCCATGTGCTTCATCGATGGCCACCAGCAGCTCACGTGCATCCCACCACTGTGTGGGGATGCCGACCTGGTTCAGGTAGGCGGCCCCGAGGGTGGTAGCCATCAGCTCACCCATGGCCATCACGCGGGCCTGCAGGCGCGGCGTTACCTCGCGCAACAACGCCGTGCCCATCGCGATGCGCTCGAGTTCTTCAAAGTAGGGATGCAGCAGGGCCTCGACGTCCAGCCCCATGGCCTGGCCCAGCGTCAGGTGGGGGCGGCGAATCCCTTCCAGTGCTTCCTCCCCGCGTCCGGCCATCGCTTCAGCAAGCAGCCGGTCCAGCGCGTTTGAAATACCTGAAAGTGCCGAGCAGACGACCAGCGGCCGCAGCCCTTCGGCCAGCCGATTCCGTACAATTCGGGCGATCGTCTCCCAGCGCGAACGCGTAGAAACGCTC
The DNA here is from genome assembly GCA_030950375.1 of Rhodothermus sp. Classification (GTDB taxonomy): domain Bacteria; phylum Bacteroidota; class Rhodothermia; order Rhodothermales; family Rhodothermaceae; genus Rhodothermus. The sequence goes on from JAUZRN010000025.1 coordinate 18,630, forward strand.
GTACCACCAAATTTCAGCACAACCCAGCGTGGTGCCGTCATGTGCCCTGAACGTTTGGGTTTATTGCAGGAAAGTAATGGCGACAATACAATGGCTGGTGCATCACTGGGTAGCAGCTAAAAAGTAAGCACCAGAGCTTCGCGCTAAAAGCTCTCTCAGCCTTTCGGGCAGTGTTCTCTGGCAAGGAAAACGGGATAGCGGTTTGTTTTTGCTGGGGCGTATGCTTCAGGAAAACCGCCGGGCACGCACCTCTTGCCCCTGGTTGTAACGGGTCGCTGTAAGACCCTTTTCGGCCGATTGATTAAAGGATAGGCATGAACGGCTGGACGCGAAAAGTTTTTCGAGAAAAATAGCATTCTGAAACACAATTTGTTATATTTATAACAAAAAGCCTGTGTATGCGCAGGATTTCTGAGGCGGTGCAGGCCCTGGTCGAGGCCAATCCGATTTTGCAATTTGGATTGCATCATCGTTTGTTGAATTTAAGTCAGGTGGCGCGATTCATCTGTCCGCTGGTAGCAGCGCGGGTGCGTAAGCCGGTGCGGCCATCTGCTGTGTTAATGAGCCTGTCACGGTTGCAGCGACGCTGGGAGGCGCAGCAGCCGGCACCACAACGGCAGTTTCGGGTAGATCGGATCAACGTGCAGGGCGGGTTATGTGCTTTGACGCTGCCCAAGCAGGTGACCACGTTGCGGGAGCTGGTCGAGCTTTTTAGCTGGGTGCAGCAGGAGGGAGGCTATTTGACATTGACCGAAGGGGTCAATGAAGTAACGGTTATTCTGGAGCAGCGGCATCTGGCGCGGGCAGGGGAGATGCTCAGCGTGGTGCCGCGTCGGGTGTACCGTAATCTGGCGGGGTTGGGGGTAAAGTTTCAGGAAGCGTACCTGGAGACGCCTGGACTCCTCTACCAGCTGCTGCAACAGCTGGCGTTGCAGAATATCAACATTGTCGAAGTGGCTTCCACGACGACGGAGTTTAACATTTACCTGGACGACCGTGACGTGGAGCTGGCCTTTGAGTCGCTTTACAACCGGTTCATTCGCGAGGCACAATGACGCGTAGACCCCACGTGCTGGGTATCGACGATGCGCCGTTCGAGCGGGGACGGGACGCTGACGTGCCGATTGTGGGGGTCATGATGGAAGGCGCGACGCTGGTTGAAGGGGTGGCGATTACACGGTTCCCAATTGATGGCGAGGGGGCAACCGACTTCCTGGCCAACTGGATTCAGTCGTTGCGCTGGTGGCCATCGCTACAGGCCGTTGTGCTGGGCGGCATTACGATGGCGGGATTGGCGGTGGTGGATCTGGTGGCATTGTCGGAGCGACTGGGATTGCCCGTGCTGGCCGTTACGCGTCGCGACACGGCCGATAGTGAGCTGGCCGACGCACTTCGCGCAGCTGGGCAGGAAGACCGGCTGGCCATTCTGGAGCGAACGCCAGCGGCTGAACCTATGGGGCGTGGGCTGTATGTAGCCTGGGCGGGAGCCGATGCATTTGAAGCACGCCAGCTCGTACAGGCTACCCTGAACAAGTCGCGTCTGCCCGAGCCGCTTCGTCTTGCTCATCTGATCGGTGCGGCACTTGTCCGCGGCCAGTCCCGGGGACGGGTATAGGTGGCGGGGTGTAGCTTCCTTCGGAGCTACCCGCCACCTGTTCAAGAATGGATCGCAGTGGGAATGTCCGCTTCGCGTTCTGCTGCCCGTTCTTCTCTGTGATACTGGAAGCGGGAGAGAATTTGCGACAGTTGATCCAGACGTTGACTCAGGTTTTCAAAGCGGCTTCGGATGTTATGGGTGCTGCGTGATATTTCTCCAATGGCTTCGGTAATGTAGACGACGTTCCGGGCCATTTCGTCGCTGGTTCTGGCCTGTTGCTGACTGGCTACTGCAATCTGGGTGACGAGGTCCATGGTCTCCTGCGCGTTCCGCATCAGCTCTTCAAATTTTTCGCGCATTGCTTCGGCCTGTTTCAGGCTGGTTTCTAATTCAGCATAACCACGTTCCATGGTCTGGACTGCTGTTTCGGTTTCATGTTGCACGCGCAGGATCATGTCGGTGATCTCTCGGGTTGCCTCGGCTGTACGTTCGGCCAGGTGGCGTACTTCATCGGCTACCACTGCAAAGCCTCGACCCGACTCGCCGGCACGTGCTGCTTCAATAGCCGCGTTGAGTGCCAGCAGGTTCGTCTGGTTAGCAATTTCTTCAATGACCGCAACAATTTGACCAATCTGCTGGCCTGACTGTCCCAGTTGCCGTACGCTCTCAACCGACTGGCGCAGCGTCTGGGCCAGTTGATGGATACTCGTAATGGTCTGCTCAATAGCTGCTTCGCTTTCTTGCGCCGTTTCCTGGCTGCGCTGGGCTACCTTAGCAGCCTGGCCGGCACTTTCTGCGTTGGATTCAGCCGTGCGCGCCATTTCCTCAACAGCCGTGGCGACTTCCGTAGACTGTTGAGATTGCTGAGTGGTCTGAGTGACCAACGTCTCCGTAGCCTGCAAAATGTCGTACGTATGCTCAAGTAGCTCATGCATAACGTTTTGCACACCGGCCAGCATCATTTCCAACTGGTGAGCGGCCTGATTGAAGCCTTCAAAGAGCTGCAAGAATAACGATTGAGCTTCTTCAACCGCTGAAGCATCCTGTTGATCGATGTGCAGACGGATGGTAAGGTCTCCCTTGGCAAATTGCTGCATCTGATCCATCATATACGCTACATAGCGTTCAAGCGTCTGCTTCTGGGCTTCAATATGCGCAACAGCCTCCTGAATGCGCTGGGCCTGGCGCGCCTTTTCAGCTTCGAGCAGCGAAATGGTGCGGGCGATGGTGTCGGCCAGCGTATCTAACGCAAGGCCCACATGGCTGATTTCATTTTCGCTCTCCTGCTCATGCGTCCGGGCTTTCCAGTCTCCTTCTCGAAGCCTCTGGGCAACACGGGCAATTTTTTCAATGCGCCGACTCAGCAGCAGACTACCATGCCGGACCAGAAGAAGCAGGATACCTAAACCAAATACATTCAGGAGTAGTAATTTCCATGTCAGGGCATAAACCTGAGCATAGGCTGCTTTTACGGGAATTTCAAAGGCCAACACGAAGGGACCACTTTTCGCTTTTTGATAATGCCCGATGATGGTTGCATGATCTTTTGTACGGATAATACCAAAGAACTGGTTGTTTTCCGTAAGCTTTTCTGCGATGTAAGGATATGACGGAATATGGTCTTTTTTAGCATGAACAATTTCACGTCCTTCCAGAGTGGTGAGGAAAAAGCGTGTGCCGGCAGGTAAATGGTCGGCTTCCTGATTCATCCAATCGAGCAGGTGTTGAATAACGACTTCGATACCGATGAGGCCGAGAGGTGCTCCGGTGGACGATCTGATAGGATAGAGTGCCAGTTGATGATAATGATCTTTTTCCTCAAACCCAAAAAAGTCGGTCAGAATAGGTTGCTGGAGGGCCTGTTTAAAGTAAGGGGAGTTCTGGATAGAATGACCTTCATGTGCTTGTGAAGCTTGTCCGTGTGGGGGGCTTAGCACAACGGTTCCATCCTGATTGATCAAAAAAACGTGGTGGTATTGTCCCCATTTAGTCTCCTGGAGCTGACGTAGCAACTGATAGACGGTAGCAGTATAACGTGTTGAATGCTTAGAGGTAAACCATCGAATTACGTCCGGATGTGTGGCGAGTGCCTGGGCATCTTGCAGTATATGCTGGTAGAATTTGTCGATGGCGTGGTCTTTTGTTTCTGCTAATAACCGGAACGTTTTTTCAATTTGTTTCTTGGTGCTACGCTGAACGTTCCATAAAACAACCGCTGTGAAGAGCAACATGGGAGGTACGGTCAGAAGAAGGGTGAACCATATAATTTGCTTCCGTATAGACTTCTGGGACAGTTGAGCAATCAGTCGTTTCATGGTGGGTGTGGGTTTGGTACTGATATTGAAAGTGAGCCTGCTTCCACCTTATCGGCTATTCAGGAGGGTTATAAAGGGCTTTGCGCGAAACACACGGAGGATCAGAACGGGGAGAGTCAGGCTCCGAGGAGCGTTGGTATGGGCGTTCGGGCTTGGTTGAGCAGTTCGGTAGCCAGACGGGGGAGGATGATACCCGTACGGCCTGTGAGGCGAAGTGTGGCGAGTGTGTCGCCACGGGTAGGGCCCAGGTTGATGATGGCGATCGGTTTGCTCTGGCGTGCTGCTTCCAGCACGAATCGAAAGCCCGAGTAAACGGTCAGCGACGAGCCGGCAACCAGCAGTGCCTCGGCTGTGGCAATGATCTCGCGTGCGGCTTCGACGCGCTTGCGGGGTACATTTTCGCCGAAAAACACCACGTCAGGTTTCAGGATACCTCCGCATCGCGGACAGTCGGGTACGCGGAAGTGGACGGTTAGCGCTTCGGGCAGTTCAGCATCGCCATCGGGCGCCAGTTTGGCAGCGTACTGGGTCCAGCCTGGGTTCAGCCTCAGCAGCCACTGCTGGAACGCTTCGCGATCAATGGTATATCCGCATGCCAGGCACCGTACGGTTGCCAGGCTGCCGTGCAGTTCGAGCACGCGCCGACTACCGGCTTTATGGTGCAGGCGATCCACATTCTGGGTAATCAGGCCGGTAAGCAGGCCGGCCTGTTCGAGGTGGGCCAGGGCGTAGTGGCCTGGGTTAGGCTGGGCCCGGGCAAAGCGTGGCCAGCCAAGCGTGCTGCGGGCCCAGTAACGGGCACGGATGGCTGCATCCGTCACGAACGCACGGTACAGGATGGGATTACGGGCGCGGCGACGGGTGCCTTCGCCGCGATAGTCGGGAATTCCAGATTCTGTACTGCAACCGGCGCCGGTGAGTACCGCCAGCCGTCGACCGCGCAGCAAAGCCACAAGCTGTTGCAGCGTGACGGCATTTGAGTCCATGAGCAAGGGATCTCCGGTGAGTGTCCGGCCGTTCCGTTTCGGTATCAATTTCTATCCAGAATATAAGTATGCCAAAAGGAGGAAAGACCTATGTCCATAGATGTCGTAGGCAGAAAAACGGTGCGGTCACGCCCACGGATTGCCATCACGCTGGGCGATCCCAACGGTGTTGGTCCCGAGATCGTGCTCAAATGTCTATCTGATTCTCGGTTGATGAAATTTTTCGATCCGATTGTGGTTGGATCGGCGAAAGTGCTCCGCCGGCATGCCGAGGTGCTGGAGCTTTCGCTGCCCGAGTTGCGCGTGGTTCATATTGTGCCAGATCGGATCGTACCGGAGCAGCTGCTGGTGGTAGACGTAACCGACAGAAAGGCTCCTGAGGTGACGTTTGGCAAGGTTACGCCGGAGGGAGGCAAGCTGGCGATGGCCTCGGTGCAGCGGGCCGTGGAGCTTTGCCTGGACGGTCGAGCCGATGCCATGGTGACGGCGCCTATCTCGAAAGAGGCCATCGCGCTGGCTGGCTATCGCGATCCGGGGCATACTGAATTCATTGCACGGCTGACCGGCACGCGGCGCTACACGATGATGATGGTAGCGGACGAGCTGCGCATCGGGCTGGTAACCGGCCATATTCCGATCTGGGACGTACCGAAACGCGTGACCCGGCAGGCCATTCTGGAGACCATTGACATCATCCACAACAGTTTGATCCAGGATTTCGGCATTGATCGGCCCAAGATGGCTGTGCTCGGATTGAATCCACATGCTGGCGATGGCGGGGTACTGGGCCGTGAAGAAAACGAAACGATTATCCCTGCGCTGGAAGAAGCCCGCAGGCAGGGGCGTCTGGTTTTCGGGCCGTTTCCGGCCGATAGCTTTTTCGGTATTGGTGCCTATCGGCTCTACGATGCAGTGGTGGCCATGTACCACGATCAGGGGCTGATTCCGTTCAAGACCCTGGCCTTCGAAAGCGGAGTCAACTACACGGCCGGGCTGCCCATTGTGCGTACTTCGCCTGATCATGGCACAGCTTATAACATTGCGGGGCAGGGTAAAGCCTCGCCCGGCAGCATGCGGAGTGCCATCTATCTGGCAATCGACATTGCCCGGCGCCGAAAGGCGCGGCAGCAGACAACGACAACCGTTTCTTCGGCAGCGGCGTCATGAGCACGGGGATTCGCGTGCAGGAAATCGTGCCCTACAGTCTGCTGGCCCGTGGTTATGACCAGGTCATGGATTACGTCGATTATGGCGCATGGGCCCGCTATGTGCACGGATTGATCCAGCGCTTTCTACCCGGAGCCCGATCCGTGCTTGAGCTCGGGTGTGGGACTGGCTCACTGGCCCTGGCGTTGCAGCCGCTGGGCCCCTACGACTACCGGGCCAGTGATCGTTCGGCCACAATGCTGGAAGTAGCTCGTCAGAAAGCAACCCGGGCAGGCAGTCCTGTCGTTTTTGAGCAGGCTGACTTTACGAACTATCGTGTGCCAACGCCGGTGGATGTCGTACTGCTGCTCTATGATGGCCTCAACTATTTGCTGGAGCCTGCCGGCGTTCGGGCTCTGTTGCGATGCACGTGGCAGGCGCTTCGGCCTGACGGCCTCTTTATCTTCGATCAGAGCACACCCATGAATTCGCTGGCGCACGAAGCTGACTTCGACGATGCGGGCGAAACGGAGGCGTTCCGGTACGTGCGCCGGAGTCACTACGATCCGGAACTTCGGCTACATACCACAATCTTCGAACTGGAAGTAAACGGAAAGGTGTATCGCGAACGCCATCTGGAACGGGCCTATACAATGGGCGAAATCCACGCATTGTTACGGGCCGAGAGCTTTCGGATCGAAGCAGCCTACGATAACTTTTCGCTGCGTCCAGCGACCGAACGCTCCGAGCGAATTCACTGGGTGGTGCGTCGTCCTAAAGCAGCAAAGCCGTGATTGTCTTCCGAAACGTCAGCGTGTCGTATCCGTTGCCGGACGGGCAGCGGCGTCCAGTCTTCGAAAATCTTTCCTTCGAAATTCAACGCGGCGAGCACGTTTACCTGATCGGGCCTACCGGCAGCGGCAAAACCACGCTGCTGCGGCTCATCTACATGGATCTGCTGCCAGAGTCGGGCTATTGCCAGGTAGGGGACTACCGTTCCGATCGTATTAAGCCAGCCGAAATCCCCTACCTGCGTCGCACGCTGGGCGTCGTTTTCCAGGACTTTCAGCTACTGCCGGATCGCAACGTGTACGAAAACGTGGCCTTTGCCCTGTACGTGACAGGACGACGAGGTTCTGAAGTAAAAGCGCGGGTGTTGCAGGCGCTGACACTGGTAGGACTGAGCCACAAGCGGCGGCGTTATCCGCATGAGCTCTCCGGGGGAGAGCAGCAGCGGGTGGTCATTGCCCGTGCCATCGTCAATGATCCCTGGATCTTGCTGGCCGATGAGCCTACAGGCAACCTGGATCCGCGCGTGGCTGATGAGATCATGGAACTATTGCTCAGCTTGCATCGCCAGGGTATGACGTTGCTCATGGCCACGCATGATTACCGGCTGGTTAAAAAATATCCGGCACGCACCCTGGCTATTCTGAATGGGCAGCTCGTTGAGGTGGACCCCCTTGCTCTGTAACCGTTCGCTTCCTTGCCGGGAGGTTTTTATATTAGGCCGAACTTAAGGCTCCCGAGCAGGTGCCGTCAGGTGCCGGTTCGGAAAACTTTCTCGGGAAACCAACGCCGACAGGTAGCATGGAGCTTTTCAGTCATATTATCGAACAACTGAACAGTTTTCTGGCGCCGATTCTGGTGATCGGGTTGCTGGGGGCCGGGCTGTTTCTGACGTTGCGTCTGCGGTTTATTCAGCTACGCAAGCTGGCGCACGGGTTTGCCGTAGCTTCGGGGAAGTACGACAACCCGGAGGAGCCCGGCGACGTGCCTCACTTTCAGGCGCTGACGACAGCCCTTTCGGCGACGGTAGGCATCGGTAACATTGCAGGGGTAGCGATTGCTATTCACGTAGGTGGGCCCGGGGCGCTGTTCTGGATGTGGGTAACGGCTTTTCTGGGCATGGCGACCAAGTACAGCGAGGTAACGCTGGCTCTACACTATCGCGTATCGGTTGATGCGGACGGCAAGGTCTGGGCTGGATCGGTGGCCGGTGGCCCCATGTACTATATCGAGAGAGGGCTGGGTTGGAAGCCGGTAGCTGTATTTTTCGCCTTTATGCTGATGATCACTTCCTTCATGACCGGCAATGCCATCCAGGCCAATACGATTGCTACCCAGGTGCGAGAGACCTTTGGGATAGAGACCTGGATCACTGGCCTGATTACGGCCACGCTGGTAGGTCTGGTCATCATCGGTGGCATTCGGCGTATCGGTGCTGTGACAGGAGTGCTGGCACCACTCATGGCGGGCCTGTATGTGACCGGCGCGCTGCTGATTATCCTGGCGAATCTGGAGCATGTATTACCTGCCTTTGGAACAATCCTTCGGGAAGCCTTCAACCCGACAGCTGGCGTGGCCGGTACGGGTATAGGTCTGCTGTTGACCACGTTAACCTATGGCGTGCAGCGGGGGCTTTTTTCAAACGAGGCCGGACAGGGATCAGCACCAATCGCCCATTCAGCAGCCAAAACTGATGAACCGGTTTCTGAGGGGGTGGTGGCGCTTTTGGAGCCGTTTATCGATACCCTGGTCATCTGCACAATGACGGGATTGGTCATCGTGATTACGGGCGTCTGGAACGAGCGCGTACCCACTACGCTGCCGCTGAATGACGTGAATATCACCTACGTGACCGGGAACGATGAGGTCGGCTATACACGTGTGGCCACGCCCGACTCGGTGCGGTACGTGGATGGTCGTCCGGTAGCGGGGCAGCCACAACTGGCCTATTTCGAAGTGGGCGTGCCCCGGTTGTTTGTTGACCAGGCGCAGACGCAACCGTTCACCGGCACCATCTACCCGCTGCAGGCTCGGGCTCGGAGCGAAGAGGGCCAGATATATACCCGGCTCTATGGCGATGCGGTGCGCAGCAGTGCGCCGCTGACCACGCTGGGCTTTGAACGTGGCCTGTCGGCACTGGGGCTTGGTGGGGTAGGCCGTTACATTGTGCTCCTGAGTGTCTTGCTGTTTGCTATCTCAACCGCTATCTCCTGGAGCTACTACGGGGACCGCTGTGCCTACTACCTGTTCGGCACAAAAGGCATCCTGCCCTACAAAATGGTTTTCCTGATCATGCATTTTCTGGGAGCCGTTGTGGCCGTTACTACGGTGTGGGACGTGGGCGACGTGGCGCTATCGCTGGTAACTCTGCCCAATGTAATCTCGCTGGTACTCCTTTCCGGCACCCTCAAGAGACTCACCGATAGCTATTTCGAGCGCCAGCCCTGGAAAGAAGACTACGAAGCGCACCGACGCTGGGTGGAAAAGCGCCGTCGGAAAAAACGGGGAGCTGCAAAGCGTGAGCCATGAGCGCATTGATGGTTGTCGATCATCCGCTGCTCAAGCGCGATCTGACCCTGCTTCGACAGAAAGAGACCACGCATGGCCAGTTTCGACAGATCGTGGCCGAGGCGGCTGCCATCCTGGCCTATGAAGCAATGCGGGACCTGAAGGTGACCTCCGTTGCGATTGAGACACCGCTGGAGCCGACCACGGGCTATAAGTTGGCCGAAGAGATTGTCGTGGTGCCTATCCTGCGGGCCGGCCTGGGCATGGTCGATGGCTTTGTGCGTTTTGTGCCCGAGGCGCGTATCGGCCATCTGGGCATGCAGCGAGACGAGCGTACCAAACAACCTGTCGATTACTACAGCAACATTCCCGGCGGGATTGAAGCGGCGCGTGTATTTGTGGTGGATCCGATGCTGGCCACTGGAGGGAGTGCTGTGCAGGCCATCCATCATTTAAAGGCGCACGGGGCCCGGCGCTTCACGTTTGTCTGCCTGATTGCAGCACCGGAAGGCATTCGGGCGCTCCAGAAAGCACACCCGGACGTGCGCATTGTCACGGCTGCGGTGGACCGAGGGCTTGACGAAAACGCCTTTATTCGGCCTGGTCTGGGGGATGCCGGCGACCGCATCTTTGGAACCGGAAGCTGAGACCAACATGGGGACACGTGTGATCGCCTGGCTGGTTGTCCTGACAGTCGGATTGATACAGCGCACAGCAGCCCAGCCGGAGTTTCAGGTTTCCGAGCCGGTGCTGACCGGGTTGCCCTTCACCGTGACCGTTGTGGGGCTGATGCCAGACAGCGCCTATGTGCTGCAGTTGGAAGGCCGCACCTATACCCTGACCCTGAACGACGGGATGTGGCGGGCCGATAGCGTGTGGGTAAGGCAAAGCGGTCGGATTCCGATGGTTCTGCTCCAGGGCGAGCAGGTAGTGGCCCGGACCGAGGTACGGGCACTGCCGGCATGGACGTCGATACTGCCCCCGCTCTTGGCGATTCTGATCGCTTTGCTGTTCCGTCGCGTGGTACCTGCCCTGTTTCTGGGGATCTGGCTGGGGGCCTGGCTGGTCGTTGATATATCGCTGGCTGGACTCTGGAAAGGACTGCTCAACGCGTTCGACGTGTACATCCGCAATGCGCTGGCCAATCCGGATCATGCCGCTATTGTACTGTTTTCGCTGATGATTGGCGGTATGGTAGGCATCATCTCAAAAAACGGCGGCATGCAGGGGGTCGTGAACTGGATTGTGCGTTGGGCCAGTGATCCGCGGCGTGGTCAACTGGCTACGGCCGTGCTGGGGTTGTTGATTTTTTTCGATGACTATGCCAACACCCTGGTGGTGGGCAACACCATGCGGCCCGTCACGGATCGACTTCGCATATCCCGGGAAAAACTGGCGTATATTGTCGATTCAACAGCTGCTCCGGTTGCCGCGCTGGCCTTTGTTACGACGTGGATTGGCTATGAGGTTGGATTAGTTGGAACAGCTGTAGCGCAAATTCCGGGCTATAACGAAAGCGCCTATTCGATTTTCCTGAACTCCATCCCGTACAGCTTCTATCCCTGGCTGGCGCTTCTTTTTGTATTTACAGTGGCCTGGACGCAGCGCGACTTTGGCCCCATGTACCGGGCGGAGCGGCGTGCTCGGACGACGGGGCAGGTGCTGGGACCTGGTGCCCGCATTGACGAGGCGGCTGCTGAGGGGCGGGAGTTTCGGCCGCCATCCGATAAGCCTCACCGTGCCCGTAATGCCCTTATTCCTATTCTGGTATTGTTTATCTCGGTGCTGGGGGGACTGTATGCTACCGGCGAAGGAGAAACGCTCCGGGAGATCATCGGGAGTGCCGACTCATACCGCGCGCTTATGTGGGGCTCGCTGCTGGGGGTGCTGACGGCCGCCGCTCTCTCGATCGGCCAGCGTATCCTGACGCTCGACGAGACCATGGAGGCCTGGTATGCCGGGTTGCGTTCTATGTTTTTTGCCATGATCATCCTACTGCTCGCCTGGGCGCTTTCGTCAATCACCGAAGAGCTGCGTACAGCCCAGTATCTGTCGTCGGTGCTCAGTGAGCGGTTGGCGCCGGGGATGGTGCCGGCACTCGTGTTCGTGCTGGCGGCCGCTACAGCGTTTTCTACAGGTACGAGCTGGGGCACCATGGGCATCCTGCTGCCGCTGGTCGTGCCACTGGCCTGGCATGTGCTGGCAGCCAGTGGGCTACACACCGAAGCAGAATACCATCACATCATTTACTCGACCGTTTCGGCCGTGCTGGCCGGAGCTGTCTGGGGAGATCATTGTTCGCCAATTTCCGACACGACGATCCTTTCGTCCATGGCCTCTGGCTGCGATCACATCGAGCACGTGCGTACGCAGCTGCCCTATGCGCTTTTTGTGGGCATCGTGGCTGTGCTGCTGGGCACCTTGCCGACAGGCTTTGGATTGCCCTGGTGGCTGGCCATGCCCATGGCCGCTGCCGTGCTGCTGATGGGACTGCGGCTAATGGGCAAGAAGGTGCCGGCGGTGCCCGAACCGGTGCAGGAATGCGAATGAAGGACAGCAATTCGGAGCGAAGGGCGCAATTCTGGAAAACAGAATCGTATCAGGTAATGCAGGGATGGCGATTTCAGTGCGATCCGGCATGCAAAGAGCAGGTGCTCGCCGTGCTGAAGAAAGCCCTGGAGAAAAAGCATAAGCTGGTATTTGCTTACATTTTTGGGGCCTCTCTGGGAACGCAGCCCTTTCCCGATATTGGCGTCTACGTGACCGAGGAAGCGGGGTCCTGAATGGACCTGGAGGTGCTGGACTGGGCAATGGAGCTGGAGCAGGCGCTGGCGTAGCCCTGCCGGAAGGTGTTTCCCGGTAGGCATCCGCATACTCAACGACGCACCGGTATCATGTGTTGTGGGGAAGGTTGCTATGCTGTCGTGATCAGGATAGCTGGGCAAACTGGGCCGTGCTGGTAGGGATGCGTTACCTGGATGTCAAACCCTTGCGTGGTTACGCGCTGCAGGAGGCGAGGCACTGAATTGAAGCCCTGCTTTTTTTGACAACGCTTCCAGAATATTCCAATCACTGGTGTGGTTAAAACAACGGCGTACCCTGTCGCGTGGAGCATTCCTACAGAACGAAGATGCGCGTGACATTGCAGCCTGTCGTCTGCTGGTCGCCATAGAAGCTGCCCTTCAACGTTGCTTTCACATCTGCACGCAACGATTGCATCAGGTCCCTGAAGAATAGGCGGCATGTTTTGCATTACCGGGCGAAGTGGGCATGATATCGCCAGAGTTAAGCTGGCGACTTCCGCGTATGGTCTGCTTTCGCAAC
>JAUZRN010000026.1 GCA_030950375.1 Rhodothermus sp.
GTTTTCGGGTGGTAGGGATTCTGGAAGACCGGAGCCGGGCGCTGGCGTGGCGCTATGCGGCGGGGATGGCCTTTCCGTTCGCGGTGTGGTGGGATTCGCTGGGATGGTACGGGCGGCATTATGGGGCGGCGTTGTTGCCGGGGGTGGTGGTTCGGTGGGTGGGGGGGGTGGGGGGGGAGCTGGGTCCGGAGGTGTTGCGCACGGTGCGGGGGGTTGAATCGGTGCGGTTGCTGTTGGCCGCCTTTCTTTGTGATGAACAAGAGGGCTTCCTGTATCTTGTCACAGACCAGCCACAAGGAGGTGCGCGATGAAAGGCTGGCAGGAACGTTTGGCGACGTGGTTTCTGGTGGTGGCGGTGGGCCTGAGCCTGCTGCCGTGGGTGCACAAGCCCGAAAAAGTGGTAGCAGATCCACCGGATTATATTTGTTGGATTGATCGGTATGGTGATGGCATCTGTACTTCACCACCTGCTAATTGCTTCTGTGATATTGTCATTAAGCCACAGCAATGATCTTTCCGGTCGTTAGAGAAGGGCTCCGGTGGCTGTGGGTTGTGGTCATCGGGGCCCTTCTGTGTGGATGTGGCGCGGAAAAGCCTGCCGCGCTCCGGGCCGAGCTGGTGCTGGTCGACACGATTCAGCTCCAGGAGCCGGATACGCTGTTTCTGGGGGAGTTTCGGTCGGTGGAAGTTGCTCTGCAACCGTTTCGGCTCTATGTGCCGGATTTTCGGCTGGGACGGGTGGTGGTCTACGACAGCCTGGGACGACCCTTGCAGGTGATTGGCCGGCCAGGGTTTGAGGAGCCCGGCGCCTTACGCCGGCCTGTCCGTGTGCTTTTGCATGATACCATTCTCTACGTGGAAGAGTCTGGAAGTAGAATCAGCCGTTTTACAATAGGGGGCCGTTTCTTGGATCGTCCACGCTTTCCAGAAGGATATCTTGTGCAATTTGGCTTGCGTCGGCTGGATGGGAGTCGTCTGGTGGTGCCGTCGATTGCGCTGGCCGAACCCTGTTCGGACTGGTTCAAGCCAGCCTGTGCTGAAACGCGCTCGCTTTCGGTCATGGATACCAGTTTGAGCAGGGTGCTGTATCGCTTTGGGCAGTATCCCCGTATGTACCTGGAAGGAAGCTATATCTGGCGTTTTGTAGCGGTAGATGTAACGGAGCAGCGTCGGATTGCCGCGGTGGTGTATGCACAGTCTTTGGAGTTGCAGTTTTACGCGCTGGACGACACGTCGGCTCGGCTACGGGGGCGGGTGGCATTGCGCCATCCGGCCTGGATGGATCCGCCACAGGAGATGCCGGCGGATTTGCTGGTGAATGATCGGGCTCGGTTCAACGAGCTGTTGCTGCGGACGTCCACGATGGAGGGGGTGTATTTGGTGGGGGACACGTTGGTGCTGGCTTATTTTTTCAATATGAAGCCCTCTTTTTTTGAACGTCCGGGTTGGGATGACGGGGATATTGAGCCTTACGGGGTGGTTGCGGGTCTTTCGGGCGTGTGGCAGCAGGCGTTGCGGTTGCCGGGCCCGGTGCTGGGTCGGGACGAGGCGTTTTATCTTTACCTTCGGTTGTCGGACGAGCCGGGGCGTCGGTTGATCGGGCGTTATCGCGTGGAAGTGCGGCGGTAAAGGGTGAAGCGATGGCTGGGGTATAGGCTGGATTTCCTGCGTAAGGCAGGCCTTTCAGCTTTCTTCTTCGTCGAGCAGTTCGTCTGCGATTTCTTCGGTCGTTTCGTCGGCGGTGGTGAGTTGATCGAGGTCGATAAGTTCTTCGTCCATGCCATCGGCGAATGCTGCTGCACGGGCCAGTTCTTTACGCAGAAAGCGACCGGTATGCGTATCCTGAGCTGCCAGCTCTTCGGGCGTTCCGGCAAACAGGATGTATCCGCCAGCATCCCCACCTTCAGGACCCAGCTCGATGACGTGATCGGCTACCTTGATTACATCGAGATTATGTTCGATAACCAGCACCGTATTCCCTTTGCGCACGAGTGCCCGGAGTACGGCCAGCAGGTGCCGGATGTCCTCAAAGTGGAGGCCTGTGGTGGGCTCATCCAGAATGTAGAGCGTATTGCCGGTACCAGGGCGGGATAGTTCGCGGGCCAGCTTGATGCGTTGGGCCTCGCCGCCTGAAAGCGTGGTTGCCGGCTGGCCCAGTCGGATGTAGCCGAGGCCGACAGCCTGCAGCGTGCGTAGCTTGCGGGCGATGCGCGGCAGGTGCTCGAAGAACGCCAGCGCTTCGTCCACGGTCATTTCCAGCACGTCGGCAATGCTTTTGCCTCGGTAGCGTACTTCCAGCGTCTCGGCGTTGTAACGGCGTCCTTTGCAGGTCTCGCAGGTCACATGAACGTCCGGCAAGAAGTTCATTTCCAGCTTCATGACGCCGGCGCCCTGGCAGGTCTCGCAGCGGCCGCCCTTCACGTTGAAGGAGAAGCGGCCGGGCTTATAGCCTCGCAGTTGGGCTTCAGGAAGCTGAGCGAACAGGTCCCGGATGTGGCTGAACAGGCCGGTATAGGTGGCGGGGTTCGAGCGGGGGGTACGGCCGATGGGCTTCTGGTCGATGTCGATCACTTTGTCCAGATGTTCCAGGCCTTCGATGCGGTCGTAGGGCAGCGGTACCAGGCGGGCGTTGTGAAAGTGGCGGGCCAGGATCGGGTACAGGGTCTGGTTGATCAGACTCGACTTGCCCGATCCCGAGACGCCTGCCACGCAGATGAACGTACCCAGCGGGAGCACCAGCGGATCGCCTTTCAGGTTGTGGCCACGGGCGCCATAGAGTACGAGTCGACGGCCATTTCCTGTACGCCGTTCTCGGGGGACCGGAATGTAGCGCTCGCCTTTCAGGTAGGCGGCCGTCAGGCTGGGGTAACCCTCACGGGGCTTCAGGCAGTCGGGAGGGCCTGTGGCCACCACGTGCCCACCGCGTTCGCCTGCGCCCGGCCCGAGGTCGATCACGTAGTCGGCCGCTTCAATCATTTCGCGGTCGTGTTCGACAACCAGGATCGAGTTGCCCAGGTCGCGCAGCAGCTTGAGCGCGTCGATGAGCCGGTGATGGTCGCGTGGATGCAGGCCAATAGAAGGTTCGTCGAGTACGTAGAGCACGCCTGTCAATTGCGAGCCAAGCTGCGCTGCGAGCTGAATGCGCTGGCTTTCACCGCCCGACAGGGTGCGGGCGGGACGGTCCAGCGTCAGATACCCCACCCCTACTTCGATCAGAAAGCTGAGCCGCTCCAGGATTTCCTTGAGAATAGGGCGGGCGATGAGAGCCTTCTGGCCTTCAAACTTCAATGCCGACAGGAAGCGTCGCAGCGAGACCAGGTCCATGTGTGCCAACTCGGCAATGTTTTTGCCGCCGATGCGGAAGGCCAGACTTTCGGGTTTGAGCCGGGCGCCGCCGCAGGCGCGACAGGTCATTTCGCGCATGAACGATTCTGCCCAGCGGCGTTGCGAAGTAGAGCCTGCATGCTCGCGCATGTGATGCAGGTACTCAAACAGCCCGCCGAATCGGTGACGATAGCGCAGCGTGCGGTCTTTGTAGCGGTATTCGATTTCGAATTCCCGGTTGCCGGCGCCTTCCAGCAGCACGCGCCGCTGTCGGTCGGTCAGTTTGCCCAGTGGGGTGTCGAAGTCGAACCCGTAGGCGGTGGCCACGGCGTGGAGCTGGCTGAAGATCCAGCTGTCGCGGGGTCTGCCCAGCGGTGCCAGTCCGCCCTCATTAATGGACTTCGACGGATCGGGCATCACCAGGTCCGGATCAATTTCCAGCCGAGTGCCCAGGCCATTGCAGGCTGGGCAGGCACCGTAAGGAGAGTTGAACGAAAAGGTGTTGGGTGAGGGATCGTCGTACGAAATCCCATCTTCCGGACAGTAAAGGTGGCGGCTGAAGACCTGATCGGTACCGGTGCCGTCGGGGTGGAGCACGTGGGCGATAAGCACGCCACCACCCATGCCGAGTGCGATCTGGACCGAGTCGTGTACGCGGGACCGGATGTCAGGACGCACGACAAGGCGGTCGACGACGACTTCGATGTCGTGCGTTTTGTAGCGGTCCAGCTTCATGCCCGGCGTGATCTCGCGCAGCTCGCCATCGATGCGCACACGCTCGAAACCCTGGCGCGCAATCTGCTCAAACAGCTCGCGGTAGTGTCCTTTGCGGCCTCGAACCACCGGCGCCAGGATCAGCATCCGGGTACCTTCGGGAAAACTGAGAATATGGTTGATGATTTCGTCGTCGGTCTGGCGACGCATGGGCCGGCCCGAGATGTGCGAGTAGGCCGTGGCTACCCGGGCATAAAGCAGCCGCAGAAAGTCGTACACTTCGGTGACGGTGCCGACCGTCGAGCGCGGATTCTGGCTGACTGTCTTTTGCTCAATGGCAATGACCGGGGAAAGGCCGTCGATGAAGTCTACGTCGGGGCGCTCCAGCATGCCCAGAAACTGGCGGGCATAGGCCGAAAGGCTTTCCAGGTAGCGCCGCTGGCCTTCGGCGTAGATCGTGTCGAAGGCCAGGCTCGACTTACCCGATCCCGAAAGGCCGGTGATGACCACCAGCCGTTCCCGGGGAATGTCCAGGTCAATGTTTTTGAGATTGTGTTCGCGTGCGCCTCGAATGACAATGCAGTCCTGCATACCGCTGCCAGGCCCGACCGCTCGTTTCGGCAAAAAGCTCAGGCATGTTCCAACAGCGGCCGCCAGGCTTCGTTCCAATAGCTTTTTCGCAAAAGCATTGCAAACCATACGGAACGAAGCAGATTGCCACGCTTTGATTGCTGCCAACCTTCCCCTGTAATTGGACGTGGACGCCTATTTAGAGACGTTTCTGCCCCTTTTTGTGGCGATCAACCTGCCCGGCATCCTGCCGTTTTTCATCGCCTTGACCGAAGGGCTCTCGGCAGCCGACCGCCGTCGCTTGCTCGTACGGGCTGTGGTGACAGCCTTTGTGGTGGCCGTACTTATCCTGTTTGCCGGACAGTTGATTTTCCGAACGCTGGGCATTACGGTAAACGACCTGCGGGTAGGGGGTGGCCTGATTCTGCTTGTACTGAGCATTACAGACCTGGTGTTTGCCGACTATCGTCGGCGGGATCCCCGCGATGGGGCCGATGCGGCTGACGTAGGGGTGGTGCCGCTGGGCATTCCGCTGATCGTCGGACCGGCCGCTATCACGACCATTCTGGTAGCGCAGCAGACCTATGGTTATCTGCCCACCCTCGTCGCGTTGGTGGCCAATCTGTTGCTGGTGACGCTGGTCTTTGCGGCAGGCCCGTGGGTGATTCGCAAACTGGGACCGGTGGCTGTGCGGGCCATCGCAAAAGTCGCCAGCCTGTTTCTGGCAGCTATTGCTGTGGCAATGATTCGGGCCGGGGTAACAGGTATGCTGAGTGGATAGCGGAACCTTCCCTCATGAACGGCATTTAGGAGGCGCTGTGTGAACAAGGAGCCTGTGCGAATCCGCACCCACACTGTTCAGCTATGGCCCTGAAGACCCTCGACATTACTGCCCTGGCTGCCAAAACGGGCAACCTTTACGAGACGGTGGCGATCCTTTCGAAGCGTGCCCGCCAGATTGCCACTCAGATGAAGCAAGAGCTTGATGAAAAGCTTTCGTACTTTGAAGGCCTGGGGCCAGACTTTGACGATCCCCGGCATCAGGAAGAGCAGCGTCGCATTTCCATTGAGTACGAACTAAAGCCAGAGCCCACCGAGATCGCTGTAGAGGAGTTCCTGCACGACGAAATCTACTATCGCGACGCCTCGAAGGAACGCACCGAGGAAGAAGAGCTTCGTTGAACGAATCGGTTTGATGACGGAACGGGCATCTCTGCAGATGCCCGTTTTTTGTTGGTTTGGCTCGGGGCAGTCGTTAGAGAGACCCCCACGGTTTATCGCTACAGATCATGAGTGTGGGACTGAGCTTCCCCGTTGTGGGTCCGTTTCCGGCACTGGCCGCCCGGTCGTCGGAATCCATTCCGGTTCTTTCAGAAAATCACACCACACCCGTAGTGAAAAAAAGCCGTGTCTGAAGCAGGAGCACGGCCGTAGGGTGAAAGGCTCACCGCTCGCGCCAGTTGACTTCGGGCTCGGGACGGTTGTCGAGGATGGCCTCGATGCGGGCCATGACTTCCGGAGTCAGGTGCCGGGCTATCTCCAGGGCCCGCATGTTTTCTTGTACCTGTTCGGGGCGAGAAGCACCTGTAATTACGGTGCTCACGTTCGGGTTTTTCAGGCACCAGGCGATCGCCAACTGCGCCATCGTACAGCCCAGTTCTTCGGCAATTGGCATGAGCTGCCGCACTTTTTCGATCTGGCGCCGGCCTTCTTCGCTTTCCAGCCGCTTGCGTAGCCATTCGTAGCCGGGCAGACTCATGCGGCTACCCGGTGGAATGCCGTCGTTGTACTTGCCGGTCAGGATGCCGCTGGCCAACGGACTCCAGGTGGTCAGTCCCAGCCCGTAATCGCGATACAGGGGCGCGTACTCGCGTTCGACGCGCACGCGGTGAAACATGTTGTACTGGGGTTGCTCCATGGTAGGGGGGATCAGGTGCTCGCGGCGGGCAAACTCGTAAGCGTAGCGAATCTGCTCGGCACTCCATTCACTTGTACCCCAGTAGAAGGCCCAGCCCTGATCGAGCACATAGTTCATGGCCCAGACCGTTTCTTCGATGGGGGTTTCCGGGTCGGGCCGGTGGCAGAAGATCAGGTCCACGTAGTCAAGCTGCAGTCGCTCCAGTGCGGCTTTCGTACCCTCGATGATATGCTTGCGCGACAGGCCCACGTCGTTCGGTCCGGTGCCGCCCCAGAAAATCTTCGTGGAAATGACCAGGTCCGAGCGCTTCCAGCCCGAACGCTTCAGGATATTGCCCATCATGATTTCGGCCTTGCCGTGGGCGTAAACCTCGGCGTTGTCAAAAAAATTCACGCCCGCCTCGTAGGCCGCATGCATGCACGCTTCGGCCAGGCCTTCGTCGATCTGATCGCCGAACGTCACCCAGGCGCCGTAGGACAGCGCCGATACTTTCAATCCGGAACAGCCCAGATGCCGGTATTCCATGGTCATGGGTCTTGTGGGTTTGGATGAACACGACGGAGGCGCTTGTCAGTTTGCAATGGCGCTGCCATTTATGCAACCCGTTTGGCGTGTTCCGATGCGTTTGTAACGGCAAGTTCAAGAAGTGTGCGGAGGGTCTGGAGCAGCCGCTGCCGGATAGGTTGCGCTTCGCGGTAAAATTGCGCCTGGAGCGCTCGGTAGCGGCGGCGCCCTTCGGGCGTCTCGATGGGAATGGGCTCCAGGCCATAGGCACGTAGATCGTAAGGGCTGGCCTGCATGTCGAGCGTGCGGATGCGGCAGGCCAGCAGGAAGGCGTCGGCGATCAGATCGCTGCCCACCCAGGGGTAGAACTTGTAGGCCCATCGGTAGAGGTCCATGTTGGCATGCAGGCAGCCGGGCTGCTCCAGTTCGTGGATGGTGTCGCGGGTAGGCTGGTAGCGGTTGAGCGGACGGGCTGCTTCGGTGAAGAAACGAAACGCATCGAAGTGTGTGCAGGTGATGGGATGGGTTTCGACAAAGTGTGCCAGGGCATCGGGGGGCATGCGAAGGGGTACGTGTGCATGGCGAGGGTGCTTGGTACGATAGACCATGGCCCATTCATGCATGCCAAAGCAGCCGAAGTGAGGGCGGCGGGTGGCCGTTCGCTCCAGCAAGGTTACCACCCAGCGTAGCGACGGAATGCGGTGGGCAGGGAAGCGGGCAGGATCGACGACAATCCCGTCGGGTGTTTCGACAAAGCCGGGTTCGTGTAGCCACCGTCGGGCTTCGTCACCCTGCACAGCGATGCCCAGACCGGGACGCCAGCGTAACAGTCGGCTCGGCCGAAACGTGTAGTACTCAAACAGAAAATCCATCACCGGCTGCTTTACGCCACGGCGACGGGCGGCCCGGTATGGATCGAGCACCGGACGCAGCCGCGCCGCATGTGCCGCCGCGCGTCTACGCGCTTCGTCTTCGGTCAGTACGAGATGGACCGGAGGGGTGTCCATGGGTAACCGCTGCTACCGGTGCTCACGATGCGCACGTCGTCGTTTTAAAACAACGAACTCCCTTCGGATCCCGGCGTTGGCCTTAATAGCGTGTTTGCTTTCACCGAAACTTGTTCGCACCATGAAACGAATACTACGGGCCTTGTTGCTTTCGGCGCTGGCTACGGGCGGCTTTGCATGGGTACTATCCCGTCTGTATCCTCGCCCGAAGTCCACCGTTACCCGATCCAGTGAAGTGGACGCCGATCAGCTTACCCCGGAGGCGCAGGAGCAACTGCTGGAAGAACTAGACCGTCTGCTCTAACGCCGTACACGACGTTACTTTTGTGAGCAGCCATTTGTACCTTTCCAGTAGATCTGTAACCACTTGCCCGCTCCAATCGTAAGGAGGCTCAACAGAAAAACCAACAGAGGACCGCCATGCAACTGCGACGACACCTTTGGGCTGGCCTTCTCCTGCTGCTCTGGGTGCTGCCGGCCATCGGACAGACGAACCCGGACACCTCGGATCTGCCCGTAACGATTCCCTATGAGAAATTTGTGCTCGACAACGGACTGACGCTTATCGTCAGTCCGGATCACAAAGCGCCGATCGTGGCCGTGAACATCTGGTACCATGTAGGTTCCAAGAATGAAAAGCCCGGGCGCACGGGCTTTGCGCATCTGTTCGAGCACCTGATGTTCAACGGTTCAGAGCATTTCAACGATGACTGGTTTCAGGCGCTGGAACGTGTGGGCGCGACCGACCTGAATGGCACCACCAACCGCGAT
Source organism: Rhodothermus sp. (assembly GCA_030950375.1). Classification (GTDB taxonomy): domain Bacteria; phylum Bacteroidota; class Rhodothermia; order Rhodothermales; family Rhodothermaceae; genus Rhodothermus. Next base: position 8,809 of record JAUZRN010000026.1, read on the forward strand.
CGTACAAACTATTTCCAGACGGTACCGGTCAATGCACTGGATCTGGTGCTCTGGCTGGAGTCGGATCGCATGGGCCATCTGCTGGGCGCCATTGATCAGGCGAAGCTCGACGAACAGCGCGGCGTCGTCCAGAACGAAAAGCGCCAGGGAGAAAACCAGCCATACGGCAAAGTATGGAATATCATTGCCGAACACACCTATCCTGAAGGACATCCCTACTCGTGGCCGGTAATCGGCTATATGGAAGATCTCGAGGCCGCTACGCTGGAAGATGTGCACGAGTGGTTCAAAACCTATTATGGTCCCAACAACGCGACCATCGTCATTGCGGGCGACATCGATCCGCAGACGGCGCTGGACAAAGTGAAAAAATACTTCGGGTCCATTCCACCAGGACCGCCGCTGGCCAGGCCCAAAGCCTGGGTGGCCAAGCGTACAGGCGAGCAGCGTATGCGCATGGAAGACCGTGTACCGCAGGCCCGGATCTACAAGGTGTGGAACGTGCCCGAGTGGGGAAATCCGGAGCGGGATTACCTGGACCTGGCCGCCGATGTGCTCGCCAACGGCAAGACATCACGGCTCTACCGGCGGCTTGTTTACACGGATCAGATTGCCACAGACGTCAGCGCGTTTGTCTACACCGGTGAGATTGGCAGCCAGTTTATGATCATTGCCACAGCCAAGCCCGGTGTGCCGCTGATCCAAGTAGAGCAGGCCGTTGATGAAGAGCTGGCGCAGTTTCTGGAGGAAGGGCCTACAGCCGAAGAGCTGGAACGGGTGAAGGCGGACTTCATTGCCAGCTTTGTGCGGGGTGTGGAACGCATTGGTGGCTTTGGCGGAAAGAGCGATATCCTGGCTCAGTTTGAGGTGTATGGCGGCGATCCCGGCCTCTACAAGGTAATGCTACGGCGCATGCAGCAGGCTACGCCGGCGCAGGTGCTGGAGGCTGCCCGCAAGTGGCTCAGCGACGGCGTCTTCGTACTGGAGGTGCACCCGTATTCGAGGCTGCAAGCAACGGGCGAGGACGTCGATCGCTCGCAGTTGCCAGCCGTTGGCCCGGCGCCCGAGGTCACTTTCCCTGAAGTCCAGCAGGCCACGCTGTCGAACGGCCTGAAGGTGCTGCTCGTCGAGCGTCATGCGGTGCCAGTGGTCAACTTTCAGCTGATCCTGGATGCCGGCTACGCAGCCGACCAGTTCGCCCGACCGGGCACGGCCACGCTTGCCATGAATATGCTGGATGAAGGCACTACCAGCCGAACCGCTCTGGAAATTAGCGACGAGCTGGATCGGCTGGGGGCCCGGCTGGGAACAGGCTCTGCCCTGGACGTCTCGACAGTCTACTTTTCAGCGCTGCGGGACAAACTGGAGCCGTCGCTGGAGCTGTTTGCCGATGTCATCCTGAACCCGGCTTTTCCGGAAGCCGACTTCCAGCGGCTCAAACAGCAGCAACTTGTAGCCATTCAACGAGAGCAGGTATCGCCCGTGCAGATGGCGCTTCGCGTCTTTCCGCGCCTGCTCTACGGCGAAAATCACGCCTATGGCCTACCGCTCACCGGTTCTGGGACGATCCAGTCCGTGCAGCAGATTACTCGCGACGACCTGGTACGCTTTCACCAGACCTGGTTCAAGCCCAACCATGCCACGCTTGTCGTTGTAGGTGCCATCTCAATGGAAGAGCTGTTGCCCCGACTGGAGCAGCTCTTTGCCGACTGGAAACCTGGCGACATTCCGCAGAAGAACATTCAGGACGTTCCGCATAAGGAGCGCTCCGTGGTATATCTGATTGACCGACCTGGATCGGAGCAGTCCATTATCTTTGCCGGGCATATTGCGCCGCCCGAGGCCAACCCGCGCGAGTTGGCGATCAAGGTGATGAATCGGGTACTGGGCGGTGCCTTTACCTCGCGCATTAACATGAACCTTCGCGAGGACAAGCACTGGTCCTATGGCGCGCGGAGCATGTTGATCAGCGCACGGGGGCCGCGGCCCTTCATCGTCTACGCGCCAGTGCAGACCGATAAGACGGCGCCAGCTATGCTGGAGATTAAAAAAGAGCTGGAAGGCATCGTCAGCGGCCAGCAACCCATCACGTCCGAAGAACTGGATAAGGCGCAGCGTAATCTGACGCTCCGGTTGCCCGGACGCTGGGAAACGGCCAACGCCATTTTGAACGATCTGAGCTATGTTGTGCAGTTTGGCTGGTCGCTGGATTACTGGCGAACTTATCCAGAAGCCGTGCGGGCGCTCACGCTTGACGATGTCAATGCGGCCGCCCGTGAGGTGCTGCACCCGGACCGGCTCGTCTGGGTCGTAGTGGGCGATCGCAGCCGTATCGAAGAGGAGATTCGCCAGCTCGGCTTCGGCCCGGTGTATCTGGTTGACACCGAAGGTAACCTGCTGGCTTCGCTTTCCGAATAAAAGAAAACTCCTGGGTGCCCGTCCAGCATAGGATGGGCACCCAATTCTTTTGCCAGGGTAAAACAAACAGAAACAAAAATTTTTTACTTCAAAAAGGTGTTGCTATGTCGCTCTGGGTTCGATTTAAACGGTGGATTCGATCGATCTTTGGGGGGGCGATCGCTGCACTGGAAGACCCTCGGCTCATTCTGGAGCAGAACATTCGGGAGCTGAACGATCAGATCCCGAAGATGAACGAAAACATCGCCACCGTCAGGGCAAATGTCCTGTTGCTCCAGAAAGAGGTACGGCGCAACGAGCAGGAGATTGAGCGGCTGGTGGCCCGTATCAAGGCAGCCATCCAGGCAGGTCGTGACGATATCGCCCAACAGTATGCCCTACGGCTTCAGAAGACGAAGGAGACGCTGGCCCGTACCAGAGAGCAACTGCAATATGCCGAGGCGGCCTACGAAAAGGCACTCCAGGTAAAACAGGCCTTCCTCCGGGAGAAAGAGCGTAAGATCCAGGAGGCGAAGGAAGCATTACGTGCACATGAGCGGGCCAAGTGGCAGGCCAAAGTGGCTGATGCCCTGGAGCAATTTGAAATAGGTGGTCTGGACCAGACGCACGAGGAAATGGTTCAGCGCCTTCGTGAGGAAACCGCCCGGAGTGAAGCCCGCTTGGAGCTGGCGCTCGACAGTGTGGATGCCGACGCACTGAAGATTGAAGCGGATGCGGAAGCCCTCCGAGCCGCCGAGCTGGTACGTCAGTTCAAGCTGGAAATGGGCCTGCTGGAACCTGAACAGAAGCCGGCCCTGGAAGCTCCGGCCCGTGAAGGAGAGCAGGAAGCGCCCGAACAGACCCGTGAAGCAGAGAAAACGAAAACCATAGGCCGCCAACGTGCGCGCTAACATGCGTCCGAAAGATTATCAATGGCTCAAAGAAGCGGAAAAGGAGCACCTGCGTGCGCTCCATCGATTGAAAGAGGCCGTACGGTTGCTTCGGCGGCGACGGGCCATCGACGAGGCGCTGGCTCGCCTGGAGTGCCAGAGTGAGGAGACGCTGACAGCGTCCGACGAAGCACTGGAACGCCTGGCCCTGGAGACGGCCTACCAGGAAGCCCGCCTGGAGCTGGCGCTTGAAGGGCATAAGCCGCTGGCCAACAAAAGACTCGATGCTGAGCAAACCCGCCGCCGAGCCCGGGAGTTATTGCAGCAGCTCCGGGACGAATCCGAAACTTCCGCCGCCGTGGATTCGTCAGCATCGGTTGAGATGCGCTCTCCCAAAACGCTGGGACGGCTTCGTCCTCCGGGATCGTGATGGAAACCACGGGCATGAACGACCGACCGATCAACTATACGCGTGAAGCCTTTCTGCATCCCTGGAACCTTACGTTCCTGATCGCTGCACTGGTTACGGCGCTGGGCATTAGCTTTACAGACAGTCCCGACTGGCTGTTTGATGCCGTGCTCCTTTTTACGACAGCCCTGGAGCTGCTCTACCTGGGAATCCTCCCCCGTCAGGAACGGTTTCGTCGGGCTGTGCGCGCCCGTCGGGCGGCCGAACATGCCCGTCCCCCTTCGCAAAAAGAGCTCTTTCAACTGCTGAGTCGAAACAGCCAGCGCCGCTATGTACGTCTGCGCAATCTGGAAAAACAGATACGCACCAACTACCAGAAACTCAGCTATGCTTCGCAGGGGCTGCTCGAAAGCCACCTCCAAAAAATCGACGAACTGCTTCGTTCGTATCTGAACCTGCTCTATCAGAAGGAACGCTACGAGTTTTACCTGGCGCAGACCTCGGAAGACGAGCTGGTTGAGGCATTACAGGCTTTGCAGAAAGATATGGCGGACGACACGCCGCGCGTGCGCGCCATTAAGGAGCGGCGTCGTCGTATCCTGGAGCAGCGACTTGCTCGCATCAAAAAGGTCGGGGAAAATCTGGAAATCATCGAAGCACAGCTCGACACCATCGACGATGTAATCCGCTATATCCATGAGCAATCACTTACGCTGCGCAATCCTGAAGAAATCACCTTCCAGCTCGATACGCTGCTCAGCGAGGTGGAAGAGACAGAGGCAGCAGTGGCCGAAATTGAGGACGTGTTTGCGTCGCCCGCTGCTCTGCTGAGCGAGCTTTCGGATGAACTGGAGTCGCCTCGGATAGCCCCCGAGGTGCCGGAGTCGCCCGAAAAGGCCGCGCCTGAAACAGTTCGGCGCCAGCGTCAGCGATCCTGAGACCGCGACCATGCATCACGGGCTCCTGCTCATGCGGCCAGGTGATTGCTTGAGAGAGACGCCAGCGCGGAGCCCCTTCCAATGATCTGAATAGCCCGAAAGGCTCAGATCTTTTGAACAGCTTTATCTTCAAAGGGGAGCTGATCTGAGGGGGCACGTACGCTCTAACAGCAGGGCCACCAGAGGCCAGACAGCAGGCTGTCTAACAGGTCTCTTTTTCCGGAAGAGGAAAGTTTTTGGGGCTTCATGGCAAGCCTACATCCCACGCGTTGCAAACTTACCATATCCCGACGCTCTCCAGCGGAGTAAAACTTTGGGGTCTCCAGGGCAAGCCGACGCCCAATGCCCGGGCCAGAGACCAGGCAAAGCTTTTTTTCTTGAATCCCCTTCCCATTAGGGAGAGGGACAGGGGAAGAAGACCCCAACCAACCCTGCCGTTCCCGCCGCTGCGCTGTTTCTGACAGCAACGCTGTTTTCAACAGGCACCCCCTCTGCGCTTCGCGACAACTCTCCTTACAAGGGGGAGCGGAATTGATCTGGCTTGATCGGGCAAATTGTAGTTTGAAAGTATTGCTACTAAGCGAAGTGTTTTTTACAGGTCCCCCTCTCAGTGGGGAAGGGTTCAAACTAATCCTGTCCAATTGGATTGTCAGTTTTTCTGATGCCCGAGCACGCAGCCAGAAAGACGCCCCCCAATTCTTCAGTCAGCTCCCCCTTCAAGAGGGAGCAGGTTGTGCTGGTGCGAGATGAGGCCGATTGTGACATAACCGCTGGATGGCTAACAACACTTTTTTCTTGACTTCCCCTTCCTCAAGGGAGGCCTGTCCCAACTATCAACGCCCTTGTGCTGGTGGTCTAGTCGCCCCCTTCTGTCACTTCGCGACGGCTCTCTCCTCAAAGGAAGTGCAAAATCTTTTAAATTCTCCACAACCTCTACAACCATGCCCTTGAAGAAAGGAAAAGAGCATGGAAAGAGGAAAAGAAAAGCATTACATACTCAAACCAGCAAAACAGCCTTCCCAAACTCAAAGAAAAAGACCCTTCCCTGAAACTCGTTCACTCTCAAGTTCTTCAGGACTGTCTAAGAAGAGTTGATAACGCTTTTCAGAAGTTCTTCAGAAAAGAGGCAAAGTATCCCAGGAAAAAGAAACTCTCCAAATACAGCTCCTTCACCTTCCCTCAGGTGTGGATGAAACAGAAAGAGAGGCTTGTGGAGGTTATCAAGCTTGAGAAGAAGAATAGCAGGTTCGCATACCTGCACCTTCCGAAGCTCGGGAAACTCAAAATCAGACTTCATAGAGATATAGACTGGTCAAGGGCAAGGACGGTCACGGTGAAGAGAGAACCGTCAGGAAAGTGGTATGTTTGCGTAACAGTAGAGGCAGAGCTTGATGAAGTGCTCAGAGAAGCTCAAGAGAAAGCTGTAGGGATAGACCTCGGGGTAAAGAACCTTGCGACCACATCAGAGGGAGAGTTTATAGAGCACCCTAAGTTTTTGCAGAGGCTTGAGAAGAGGCTCAAAAGAGAGCAAAAGAAACTCTCAAGAAAAGAAAAAGGCTCAAGCAATTGGGAGAAGCAGAGGAGGAAAGTAGCTAAGATTCACGAGAGGATAAAGAATGCAAGGAGGGACTTTCTGCACAAGCTATCAAGGTATTTAGTGGAGAGCTACGATTACATCAGCTTTGAAGACCTTGACATAAAGGGACTTGTTCAAAACAGTAACTTAGCAAAACTCATACTTGATGCGGGATGGGCGTCGCTCATCACCTTTGTCACCTACAAGGCTGTAATGGCGGGGGCAAGGGTGGTGAGGGTTGACCCGTCCTATACAACTCAAGACTGCTCTGTTTGTGGTTTTAGAGTTCCCAACTCTGGCTCAGAGGCTTCATGAGTGTCCCGAATGCGGGGCTTTTATGGACAGGGATTACAACGCAAGTGTGAACATTCTACAAAAAGGTCTCGCCCGCCTTAAGGGCGGTAGGGTCGGAGCGACCCGAACTTACGCCTGTGGAGAGGGCGGAAAGCCCTCGCCCATGCAGGAATCCCCTTGCGGGTCTTCCGGGTGGGATTATATTCCCTACCGGAAGCTCCGTCCGTAAGGACGGAGAGGTTCACATTGCTCAACTCACCCGTACCCTATGAACCGCGTTGCAGAAATCCGGACACAGCCCTTTCCCAGCGAAGCAGGAGAAGGAGACAAATACCCGGCCACTGTTACGTAGTGTAGGTGGCGTCTCTGACAGGGGTTGCTGTTTGTGAGGGCTTTCCTGTACTGCAACGCCTTACGCCTGCGTCCGTGAAACCGACCTGGAACGTACTCGCTGGCTCGGATTTGAAAGGAGCGATTCGCCCAACAAAACGTAGCAGACTGAATGAGCACCGAAACAACCACCCTGCAGACTGTCCGTTACGAAGTGGACAGCGACGGCATTGCGCTCATCACCCTCAACCGGCCGGATAAACACAACGCACTCAACCGTCAGGTTCTGGCTGAGCTGGACCGATGCATTCGTCAGGCGCGGCAGGACGAGGCGGTCAAGGGCGTGATCATTACGGGCGCCGGCGAAAAGAGCTTCTGTGCTGGAGCCGACATTCAGCAATTCAAAGAGCTTGATGCCTACAGCGGCCACCGGTTTGCTTTGTACGGACAGGCCGTCTTCAATCGAATCGAGGAGATGCCCAAGCCGGTCATCGCCGCTGTTAACGGTTATGCATTGGGGGGAGGCTGCGAGCTGGCCCTGGCCTGCCATCTCCGCGTGGCAGCCGACCATGCTGTGTTCGGACAACCGGAAGTGAATCTGGGCCTGATTCCGGGCTATGGGGGTACGCAGCGCCTGCCGCGTCTGATCGGCCGCGGTTTGGCTACCGAACTGATTCTGACCGGCGAGCGCATCAGCGCGCGACGTGCCTTCGAGATCGGGCTCGTCAACCGCGTGGTGCCCATTGAGCATCTGCTGGACACAGCGCGCGAGTTGCTTTTGAAGATCGCCACGAAAGCGCCGGTGGCCGTGGCCCTGGCCCTCGAAGCATTGCGCCAGAGCGAGCTGCCTTTGCGTCAGGGCCTGCGCTTGGAAGCGGCGTTTTTCGGACAGGCCTGCGGTACAGAAGACTTTCGGGAAGGTGTAGAGGCCTTCCTGAGCCGACGCAAACCTGCTTTTAAAGGACGCTGATGAGCGTTCTGCTGCTGGTTGGAGCCTTTGTGCTGGCAATGTTAATGGCCGGTGCAGAGGCGGCCCTGGTTGCAGCCAATCGACTTCGACTGGAGGTACTGGCTCGACAGGGGAACCGGACGGCACGTCTGGCACAGGCGCTGCTCGAAACGCCGGCTATCCTCCGGGCAACCACCCTGGCCGGTCTGGTGCTCGCGCAGGTGCTATTGGCACTTGGACTGAGTACTCCGTTCCTATCAGGTGAGGTGTTTCCTGCGGGCAGCGTCGCCTGGGCCAGTATGTTGCTGCTGGCGACGATCGGGGGACTGGCATTTTACCTCGGAGGCCTGGTGCTGCCGGGAGCCATCGCCCACGAGCAGGCCAACCGTCTGGTGCAACCGGCTGCCACGTTGCTTCGAGTGATTGCTTTGCTGCTATGGCCACTGGTTCGTCCGGCCCGGGCCTTTTCCGAACGCCTGGCGCGCCGACTATCCCTTGAGGCTGATTCGATAGCCACCTTCATGCAACCGGAGCTGGGCTGGGAAAGGCAGGCTGCCGAAGCGGATACCGCACCAGCCCGTGACCTCAACGAAACGGAAAGTCAGCTGCTGGCCAATGCGCTGGCCTTCGAAAAACTTCGCGTGCGGGACTGCATGGTGCCCCGTACCGATATTGTGGCTGTCGAAGAACATATCGATCTCGAAACGTTGCGCCAGCGCTTCATCGAAAGTGGCTACTCGCGGTTGCCCGTCTACCGGGAACACATTGATCAAATTATTGGCATCGTCTTCGCCTACGATCTGTTTCGTCAGCCGGCATCGCTGGCCGAAATGATCCGGCCTGTACGCTTCGTACCCGAATCGAAACCTGCCCACGCGCTGCTGAAGGAATTTCTGCAAACGAACACGCCCCTCGCCATTGTCATCGACGAGTACGGCGGTACGGCCGGCCTCGTCACGCGCGAAGACCTGCTTGAAGAGCTGATCGGCGACATCCAGGACGAGTTCGATATGGATGAGGACGCAGAATATCAGTTGCGTCGTCTTGATGAGCGCACCTGGCTGGTCAGTGGACGGGTAGAGATCGAGGAGCTACGGGAAGCCGGACTGGATCTGCCCGAAGGGGATTACGACACGGTTGCCGGCTATCTGCTCGAACGATTGGGTACGATCCCGAAGCCCCAGGAAGCTTTCGAGCTGGACGGCTACCGCTTTACCATTCTGAAAGCCACGCAAAACCGCATCGAACTGGTCCGCATCACGCGGCTGTAACACCACGCGTCCATCGGCTACTTACAGACAGTGCCGGACGCAAAGATGCCGGTACTGTATTTGGTCCCTATGCAAAACTAAAAGCGCCGATGGAACGTCAGGCATCCCTGAGACGGGCCGTGCAGCAACGGTTGTTTGGCTTTGGCCCCCGACTTTTTGAGAAGCTCCTTCGCACAACTCCACCCGTCGCCACCGTCTATCTGCAGGCCGGAGCCTCCCTGCAGGAGGGCGTGCTTCCGCCGCTGGCGCAACAGGCGTGCAGCTTACCGTAGCCACCTGGAACGCCTGCCACTACTGCACGGCAGCGCATGGGACCGCCGCGCTACGCATGGGCCTGAAGCCGGAACAGGTGGACGCTATCCTGGAAGGCCGACTCCCAGAGAATGAACGCCTGGCCCTGCTGGTGGAAACGACCCGACAGCTTCTTGAGCGTCGGGGCTGGCTTTCTGATGCGACCGTGCAGACGCTGGAAACACGGGGCCTGAGCCGCGCTCTACGAAATTGTGGGGCTTTCGGTCTCAAAACGATTATCTGGCCCACACACCGGTGGACGAAGTCTTTCAACTGTTACCAGGCGGCCCGCATACCAGCGCCTGCTGGCATCGAATGTTACCTGAAGTAGCTATACCTGCTCACCAACCTGTGGAGGACATAATGCAATCGTTCCCGATCAAACGTGTGCTGCTGGCTGGGGTGGTCGGCACGTTGCTTTTTGACGTGTTCGGTCTGATGGTTTCGGCCCTCATGGGAAATCCCACCTGGTGGGACATTCCAGCGTTGCTGGCCGAAAAGCTTGGCCTGCCCCTCTTTTTCGGCGTACTGGCCCATTATCTGAACGGGATCATACTGGCCGTGATCTATGCGGCCATAGCCCCGTTTCTCTGGGGGTCGAAGTGGGCGCGGGCCCTTACCTACATTACCGCCGAGACCGTGCTGGGTGTATGGCTGTTCATGGCGCCGCTGCTGGGCATGGGTATTGCTGGCATAAACGGGCCGATGGGCGTCCTGTTTGCCGTGGTCTCACTGATGCGCCACTGGGTCTACGCCATCGGACTGGCTCTGTTTATTCCGGTACCCACCACGACACCGGCCACAAATGCTGCGGCCTCGGCAGCTGCTTCCTGAACAAATGTTGAGTCATGTCCCGGCGTCGGATCGCTCAGGCGTTCCGACGCCGGGCTTTTAGTTCAGTGCTTTTCTTGCAGAGCAGCCACAACTATACCGCAGCAAGCATTCTCAGAACGTGTGCACCTCTACGCGCAGGCAATCCTTGCCCTCCCGCCAGCACCGGTACACCGTCTCCCACAAAACAACCGGCACCCGAAACCGCCCCCGAAAATGCAACTTCTCGTTCGGATACCGACTCCAACCCGGATCCCACTTACTGGGCGAAAGCACCACCTCGAAACGCCCCTCGTAGAACACCAACAAAAACGGCTCGACCTGCACCGTGTCGATCCGACCAAAACGCACCCAGCTCCGCAACGAATCCTCCCGCGCTATCTGGTACGCAGTCAAAAGTACATCCCCCTCCGATTCGATGAACGTGCCCGTGTTTCCCAAAAAAAACTCCGGCGCTCTTCCCTGCCTCACCAGTTCTCTCATCCCGGGATTCGTGTTGAACAGGTAGTAGGTCGTGTCGCGCTTGATCGGTCGGGGAAAAAGGTCAAGCGTCAAGGCAGCCTCATAGAACGGCAGCGCCGGCGTCGGATCGCGCAGCACAAACACTAACCTGAGGTAAGGGGGCGGGAGAGTGCCGGGACCGAAAGCTTCCGGCGGCCGCGGATCGATTCTCCCAAGGGCCGAATC
>JAUZRN010000027.1 GCA_030950375.1 Rhodothermus sp.
ATGCGCATAATGACGCTTCTCCGTCGCATACTCCACATGCGCCGTCGCTATCGTAATCCCACGCTCCCGCTCCTCCGGCGCATTGTCAATCGAATCAAACGTCCGCGGCTGATTCACCGGATCCGATACCCGCTTCGACAATACCTGCGTAATGGCCGCCGTCAACGTCGTCTTCCCATGATCCACATGACCAATCGTACCTATGTTCACGTGCGGCTTCGTCCGCTGAAATACCTCCTTCGCCATGGCTCTATAGGTCTTGCGTGATGGTTCGTTGCTATGCTTCAGGCAGTCATGGCACCCGTGGCTGCCGCAATGATCTCGTCGGCAATGTTCTTGGGCACCTCTTCGTAGGTTTCAAACTGCATGGCGTAGATTGCCCGTCCCTGCGTCAGCGAACGCAGGTCGGTGGAGTAGCCAAACATCTCGGCCAGCGGAACCAGCGCCCGAACAACCTGTGCCTCCTGGCGCTGCTCCATGGCCAGAATACGCCCGCGCCGACTGTTCAAGTCGCCAATTACGTCGCCCAGGTATTCCTCCGGCGTGGTCACCTCCACCCGCATAATGGGTTCCATAAGCACGGGCTTGGCCCGACGGGCGGCGTTGCGAAATGCCATACGCCCCGCAATCTCGAAGGAGATCGTATCGGAGTCGACGGGGTGGGTCTTGCCATCATATAGCCGGGCACGGACACCTTCGACCGGATAGCCGGCCAGCGGCCCTCGATTCATGGCCTCCCGGATCCCCTTCTCAACGGCCGGAATAAACTCCCTCGGGATAACCCCACCATGGATGTCGTTAATGAACTCCAGCCCCGTGCCCGATTCATTGGGGCCAAATTCGATATAGACCTCGGCGAACTGACCGCGGCCACCTGTTTGCTTTTTATGCACGTAGTGTTCGTCGACGGTCGCCCGAATGGCTTCACGGTAAGCCACCTGAGGCCGCCCCACATTGGCCTCAACCTTAAACTCACGCCGCAACCGGTCGACAATGATCTCCAGGTGTAACTCGCCCATACCGGCAATGATGGTCTGACCGGTTTCGTGGTCAATCGACACCTGGAAGGTCGGATCTTCTTCGGCCAGCTTCTGCAGTCCGGTGGCCAGCTTGTCGCTATCGGCCTTTGTCTTGGGCTCAATCGCGATCCGGATCACCGGCTCTGGAAAGTCCATCTTTTCGAGCTGAATCGGATGCGCCGGATCGCACAGCGTGTCGCCCGTTCGCACCTCTTTAAGCCCCACCGCCGCCGCAATGTCGCCGGCCATCACCTCATCCACATCCTCCCGATGATTGGCGTGCATGAAGAGCAGCCGGCCGATCCGTTCTTTCTTACCGGTGGTAGTATTAAGGACCTGCTGGCCCTTCTTCAAACGCCCACTGTAGACGCGGAAGAAAGTCAACTTTCCGACATAGGGATCGGTCATGATCTTAAAAGCCAGGGCGCAGAAGGGCTCTTGCGGATCCGGATGCCGCTCAAGCTCCTCGTGAGTATCCGGGTGCTGCCCTTTGATGGCCGGAATGTCAATCGGCGAGGGCAAGTAGTCCAGAATACCATCCAGCAATCGCTGGATCCCCTTATTCTTGAAGGCACTGCCGCAAAAAACCGGAGTGATATCGAGGCTCAGGGTCGCTTTCCGAATCGTGGCCCGAATCTCTTCGGGGGTGATCGGCTCCCCTTCCAGGTATTTCATGAGGAGCTCATCGTTATGCTCGGCGATCGCTTCGAGCATCAAGATGCGCCAGTGCCGCGCCTCCTTCTTCAGATCCTCGGGAATATCAATCTCATCCCACGTAGCGCCCTGCGTCTCATCGTGCCAGATGATCGCCTTGTTAAGCACCAGGTCGATGACCCCGCGAAACATTTCCCCACTGCCTATCGGGATCTGCACGGGAACCGGGTTGGCCTTCAGACGCTGCTTTATCTGCTCAATGGTGCCTTCGAAGTTGGCCCCCGTGCGATCCATCTTGTTAATGAACGCGATGCGGGGGACCCGGTATTTGTTCGCCTGACGCCAGACCGTTTCCGACTGCGGCTCAACGCCTCCAACGGCACAGAAAAGGGCCACCGCCCCATCAAGCACTCGCAGGGAACGCTCTACCTCGACAGTAAAGTCGACGTGTCCCGGCGTATCAATGATATTAATGCGATGCACCGGCCGGTCTTTCTTGGAGCCGGACCAGAAGCAGGTGGTTGCCGCCGCCGTGATGGTAATGCCGCGCTCCTTCTCCTGCTCCATCCAGTCCATAGTGGCCGCGCCTTCGTGCACCTCGCCGATTCGGTGCACCCGGCCAGTGTAAAACAGGATCCGCTCAGTCGTCGTGGTCTTGCCGGCATCAATGTGCGCCATGATGCCGATGTTGCGGATCCGCTCCAGCGGAATGTCGTGATATTTGACTTCCATTGCTTGCTATGTTGTTTAACACACCACCACCCAGCACCGTCCTCAGAAGCGGAAGTGGGCAAAGGCCCGGTTCGCTTCCGCCATGCGATGCATGTCGTCCTTCTTCTTGATGGCCCCGCCTTCACCCTGCGCAGCCGCCATCAGCTCGTTAGCCAACCGAATGGCCATGCTTTTATCCCGACGCGCGCGAGCACTTTGAATAATCCACCGGAAGGCCAGCGACATACGTCGTTCTGGCCGCACCTCCATAGGTACCTGGTAGGTAGCACCACCTACGCGACGGCTCCGCACCTCCAGTAGCGGGGCCGCATTGTTCACCGCCCGCTTGAACACGTCAATGCCTGGCTCGCCCGTGCGCGCCTCTATAAGTTTAAACGCCTCGTATACAATCTTTTGCGCAATGCTCTTCTTACCATCACGCATCACATAATTGATAAAACGCGCCACCAGCTCGTCGTTGTAAACTGGATCTGGCGCAACCGGTCGTCTTTCTGCTCGCTTTCTACGCATGGTTGTCAGACAACAGCTTCACCCTGCTTTTACTGCAGGACAACGCTTCTTTTACTGTTTAGGCCGCTTTGTACCGTACTTAGAACGCGACTTACGCCGGTCGGCCACACCGGCCGCATCCAGTGCCCCTCGCACAATGTGATACTTCACACCTGGCAAGTCTTTCACACGTCCTCCGCGCACCAACACAATGGAGTGCTCCTGCAGGTTGTGCCCCTCCCCTGGTATGTAGGCAATTACCTCTTCTCCATTGGTCAGACGCACCTTTGCCACTTTACGCAGCGCCGAGTTTGGCTTCTTCGGCGTGGTGGTATATACACGCGTACACACACCTCGCCGCTGCGGGCAACCATGCAGGGCCACCGATTTACTCTTTTTAATCTTGGGCTTGCGCCCAAACCGGATCAATTGCTGAATGGTAGGCACGGTTCTCTATCTCGTCTGGTTGTTGCACGTTCTCTGTGCAGCAGCCACAGATTTTCAATTTAGCACATTATTACACCGATATACAAACCATTTCCCCTCGCCTTTCACTTCTTGGCGGATTCTACATCAACCCTTCACCGCACGACCGAAAAAATCTGATATACTGATCTATACCAAGATATAACTACAGACCCACCTTTCGGCGGTGATGCTTTCTATCGGCCCTTATGCGGCAGAGAGGGACTCTGGCTACTCCGTTGACGGAGCGGACTCTTCAACGGAAGAAGTGTGGGAGGGTTCTCCTTTTTGCAAATCTTTCACCTCCTCTTTTCCGTTGGCCGAAGGATAATCTCCATAGGGGCGCGGGCCGAGGATTTCTACCAGATCCCGTGGTCCCAGCACCTCTTTCTGGAGCAAGCGTTGCGCCAGAGCTTCCAGCTTGTCCCGCTTTTCTTCCAGCAACTGACGAGCGCGCGTTCGCACCTCATTAATGATCCGACGTACTTCTTCGTCGATCAGGCGCGCCGTTTCTTCGGAGTACGGCTTGTCGAAGAAGGCCTGCTCGCCATACTGACCAGACAGGTTGAAACTGACGTATCCGACCCGCTCACTCATGCCGTAGTCCACGACCATGGCATAGGCCAGCCGCGTGATACGTTCCAGATCGTTCTGCGCGCCTGTTGAGATGCGCCCAAAGACCAGCTCTTCGGCCACACGCCCTCCGATAGCCATGGTCATCCGATCCAGCAGGGCTTCTCGGGTATAGAGATAACGCTCCTCGGGCAGATACTGGGCATACCCCAGCGCAGCCAGCCCGCGAGGCACAATGGAGACTTTAACTACTGGATCCGCATAGCGCAAAAACCAGCCGACAATGGCGTGGCCCGCTTCGTGGTAGGCCACGATCTCGCGTTCTTCTGGCGAAATGATTTTGTTTTTCTTCTCCAGCCCCGCTATCACCCGATCGATAGCCTGCTCGAAGTCCTCCATTTCGACGGCTTCTTTGCCCTTTCGCGCTGCCAGCAAAGCGGCCTCATTACAGACATTGGCGATCTCCGCGCCGGCAAAGCCAGGCGTCTGGCCGGCCAACACCTCTAGGTCCACGTTATCGGCCAGAATCAAATCGCGCGTGTGCACCTTGAAGATCTCCAGTCGCTCCCGACGATCAGGCTTGTCGATCAGGATCTGTCGATCAAAACGTCCGGGCCGCAGCAGAGCGGGATCAAGCACATCAGGACGGTTTGTGGCGGCCATGATAATGACGCCTTTATCCGTGTTAAAGCCGTCCATTTCGACGAGCAGCTGGTTCAGCGTGTTTTCGCGCTCGTCGTTAGCACCCATCATGATACCGCGACCACGGGAGCGTCCGATCGCATCAATCTCGTCAATAAAAATGATGCAGGGGGCTTTTTCCTTGGCCTGGCGGAATAGATCGCGCACGCGGGCCGCTCCCACACCTACGAACATTTCGACAAAATCACTGCCTGAGATGGAAAAGAACGGGACTCCCGCTTCACCGGCCACTGCCTTCGCAAGCAGGGTTTTGCCTGTGCCCGGCGGCCCTACAAGCAGCACCCCCTTGGGGAGCTTCCCTCCCAGACGGGTAAATTTCTTCGGGTTTTTCAGAAACTCCACAATTTCCGCCACCTCTTCCTTGGCTTCGTCCAGCCCGGCCACGTCCTTGAACGTGACCCGGTGATCCCCCATGGCATCATACAGAATGGCCCGATTCTTTCCAATGTTGAGCACCTGAGAGCTCGGACTCATGCGGCGCAGTAGAAACATCCAGAGCGCCACAATAAGAATCAGTGGGAAGATCCAGGTCAGCAGTCCGCCAAACCAGTTCTCCTCGATACGAGCGGTAAACTGTACCGTCGGACGGCCTTCAGCACGTGCCCGTTCGTTGTAGGCCAGCAGAAAGCTGGTCAGGTCATGATCGGCCGGCTTTGTGGTCGTAAAGCGACGGATCAGATCAGACGTCTGGGCTCCCCGTAGCAGGTCGGTGCGCCGCATCGGCACCGGCACCACGCCTTCTCGGACAGCAGCTTCCGTGAAGCGCCCCTGCACACGCGTATCATTGATGATTTCTATGCGCTCCACATAGCCCTGCTCTACATACTCCAGAAACTTACTGTATTCGATCGTACTGGTCTCGGTGCTGCTCCAGAACATGAAAAAGTGCACCAGTAGGGCCAGAAAAATGGCCAGATAAATCCACAGGGCAAAGCGTGGGCGCCGCTCGGGCAGGCGTGGTCCTTCCGAGGGTCCCTGCTTCCGTTCCAGCTTCAGACTGTCGCGCTCGTTCTGCGACATGGGTTTGCTCCGCTACACGGTCGTCTACGTAATCCCTTTACTTAGAGGGGGCCACCGGCCCCGCTTGTTCAAAGGCCAAACCGCCGAGAAAATGCTTTAGTTCCTGTTTTCATGATGGGCAGGTTCCAACAGCAAAGGCCGTGCACCTCCCTGCAGTACGGGGTGCAGTTGGTCAATAGCGGCCCGGGCTTCCTCTTCGCTACGATAGCGTCCCAGGATCAGTCGATAATACAGACGCCCTTCCAGCCGATAGGGCCGTACATCAATCATGCGTCCCTGCGCCAGGGGACGGTATTGCTGAAGCACCTGCCCGACCTCTTCTTCCTGATCGGTCTCCAGCAGCAGAATGGTCCACACCGCGCGCTCAGGTTCTGGCTCTCGCGCAGACAGATGCCGCGACAACGTGGTGTCTTTCGGATTGGAAGCGATGGTGTCAGGAGGAGCAATCGGTGCGGGCGGATGCAGCGCCGCTAAGAGCTGGCGTGCCCGTTGCGCCTCCGGAGTCTCCGGATAGCGAGCAACGAGATACGTATAGAGTTCGCTCAGCGTTACGCCGGTGTCCGACGCCGTCGCGCGTACACGTGGTGTGTCGGGTCGTCCGGCAGTAGCCGGAGCGGCGTTATCCAGGGCAGACTTCGGGCGCACCGGGTTGGGCACCGCCTTGCCAGGCGTAGCGACGGTGATCGAATCCCGGTGTCTCAGAACCCGACGCAACGTCTCAGGTACCGAGATGGGCAACCTGAGACTATCGCGTAGCAATCCACGATCCCGCATATCACGCCACACATAACCTACGGCCAGTAGAGCCCGCGGAGCCACCGGAGTCTCCGGATAACGTGCAGCAGCTTCTATCAGCTGCTGCAGTGCCTGCTCATAAGCTCCCTGCCGCCAGGCTTCAACGGCCCGTGCATAGGCTGCTTCGGCCTGCGCCAGGGTATCGTCGGGCGCAGCCGGTTGGAGCGATACTGCTCCCTGCCGCAGGCGTATCCGGCTGGTCAGCGGGACATCAGGATAACGCTCCAGCAATGTTTTCAGCAGGACCTGCGCGGTCAGGGTATCCCCCAGGGCACGCTGCACTTCGGCCAACGCATAATAGGCCCGTGGGGCTACCGGCTGATCCGCGTCTTCCAGAATCACCAGCCGGTACCAGTACGCGGCCGAGTCAGGCTGCTGCATGGATAGAAACAGTACATTGCCCAGTTCGTAGCGCAGACGTGCCCGCTCGGCTCGCATTTGAGCTTGCCGAATCGAGTCGCGCGGCACTTCGGAAACGTCAACCAGGGGTAAATCTTCGCTGGTTGCCGTTGTCGCTGCTTCTCCGGGGTCCCCTGAGCGCGTACGTTCGACCACTGCCAAGCTCTGAATGGCTGCCCGGCGTCGCCAGTTAGGTACCAGCGGACGCCGTCCCCAGCGTTCAAAAAAACGCGCGCGGTTTTCCTGAACGCGTACAGGATCTCGATGGAAGAGAAAGCCAGCATCACGATCAACGGTGGCAGCGGCCTGTTCGGTGCCTCGTATGGGTTGTGCCAGCCGACGCTGTAAGAAACGTTGTTCGGTTTCTCGCTGACCGGATCGTCGACGTTGCGCCTCCAGCGCCCGAGCCCGCCGGCGACGCAGCTCCAGTACAAACGCCGCAAAAGCTTCCTCATCCAGCGTTCCCAGATACAGCAGCGAATCCAGTCGTTGTATCTCGCGCCGAATGCGGGCAAACTGTCCGAACGTCCGGGCCAGCTCCTGCACCCTGGTAAGTGCAAATGGGGTCTGCGGCCTCGATGTGACTTCGGTGCGCGCCTGGCTGTTGCGCTTCAGGGCAGCTGCTGCCGTATCAAAATAGGCCGCAGCGGCCAGATAGTCCTGGAAGCCCTCCCGATAAAGCTGTCCCAGCGCATAATGAATGCGGCCTCGAATTCGGCTGATGTCGGCATCGCTTTCGTATAGTAGCCGGTTGTAAAGGGTCCGTGCTTCCTCAACGGCCCCCATCGCCTGGTAGATACGGGCCCGCAAATACGTCAGCTCGGCACGATGGGCAAAATGCTTATCGTCCCGTTCCATACGACGGAGCTGCTCTAACGCGGCTTCTGCATCCAAGTACAAACCCTGGATCCGGATTGCCTGCCAGGCAGCCGCATAGGCCAGCTCATAATCGGGACGATAGCGTCGCACCCGATCGAAGGCGGCATAGGCACAGGAATAATCCTGAAGGGTCTCGCAGACCTGTCCCAGTAAAAAATACCCCTGCGCCCCCAGCGAACGATGCGGGACGCGACGTAGCCCGGCTTCGAGGGCTCGACGCGCTTCTTCCCAGCGTGCCTGTTGTACATAGAGGTCGGCCTGCAATAGCAAAAAGCGGGATTGCCAGACAGCTGGTAAATCCTCACGCGCCAGTACTTCCTGCAAGACACGTTGCGCTTCGTTGTAAGCGCGCGCGGCTCCCAGAGCACGGGCCAACCAGAAACGGGCATCCAGCTCTTGCGCCCCCCCCAGCGCAATGACCTCACGGAATTTCTGGGCAGCACCGGCATAGTTCCCCAGATAGTAGTAGGACTTTCCGATGAGCATCAAGGCATCGTCGGCCCACTTCGACCGAGGATGTCGCCGCACCACCTCGGCACTCTTTTCAATGGCCTTGTTGAAGGCTGCCGCATTGGCTGTACGAGCCGGTGGTCCGAAAAGCGTCAAATAGGTGGTCAGATCAATAGGCTGATTCTGTTGGCTCTCTATGGCCCGCCGGCCTTCCTCAAAAGCACGTCGCGCATTGTAGAAGGTGTTGTAGTAGGCACGGAAGTCATCGAATTGGCGTCCCAGAAACGAACTGGAACTGCAGCCACCCAGGATACCGGCCAGCAGGAGTCCTGACCATCCGTACAGGCTTATCCACCAACCTGATCCTGAGCGGCCCATAGCAGGCATTGTCTCACGCTTGCAGATTCGATCCGCTGCAGGATGCGAACGCCTGCTCCGGACGATGGTTCAGCGATGGTGGAACGCCCAGCCCCAGGCAAACGTTAAGCGGCCCAATCCGCTGCCGGCCTATGCCATTACCCACCAAACTGCCCGATCAACGCTTTCGTGACCTCAGCGCGTTTGGGCTGGGCCTGATGCATCGGGTTGCGCAGCGCCTTGCGCCCACCCGGATACGTCCGCTTCATATTACGTGGCTTTTTCTACTCGACGGCTTGCTGGCAGCCTGGCTGATTCGTCGCAATCAACGCCGTACCGACCGGCTGGCTGCCCTGCTCCTGATCCTTAAACATCTGCTGGACGGTCTCGATGGTGCCCTGGCACGCCAGCAACGACCTTCCCGAATGGGGCGGTACTTCGACTCGATCGCAGATTTTGCCGTCAATGTTGCCCTGTTTGCTGCTGTAGCTTACCGGCGTGGCAGGCGTCTCCGCGACTGGCTGCTTGCAGCCGCTGCGCTGTTGATTCAATTGTTACAGGGATCGCTTTACAACTTTTACTACGTGCTGTATCGCCACCACTACGCAGGAGAACGCACCAGCCTCCCCGATGAACGCCAGGCCCAGCCTTATCCCTGGGATCCTCCTCGACTTACTTACTGGCTTCAGCGCCTCTATCTGGCCCTGTATGGATGGCAGGATCGGCTTGTTGCCAGACTGGACAAGTGGCTGGCCGGCACTGCAACCCCTCCATTACCCTCCGCAACATTCATGACAGCCCTCTCCACGCTGGGACTGGGCATGCAGCTGGCGCTTGCTGCGCTGCTGACGTTTTTTGGTCGGCCGACCTGGCTACCCTATGCTTTGCTGGGACCGTATCTGCTCTGGAGCGTCCTTTTGCTGGGATGGCGCGCTCGTGAAAGCCGGCACCTCACGCAATCCGACTGACGTGCACCATATTTGTCCGCCCTTTCGCCGGTAGCGGCATCCCCGCCGTGATGACTACCAGATCACCAGAACGTACCAGCCCCTGTTCTTTCAGGATGCGATGCACCAGATGCACCCCCTGATCTGTATCGCGCTGAAAAGGAATCGCAAAAGCCCGCGTGCCCCAGAGCAGGCTCAGCTGTGGCACAATGCGTGGGTCATCCGTGAACGCATAGACAGGCACCGGAGGCCGATGTCGCGCAATCATGCGGGCTGTACTACCGGTAGCGGTCAGACAGGCTATGGCCACAGCCCCGACCTGTTCGGCCAGCTGACAGGCCGTGTAGCCCACCGCTTCGGTCACCAACTCGGCTTCGTCCCTTCCTCGGAGGAGATGTAACCAGGGATCCTCACGTTCGTGGATCTCCCGGCGGAAACGCTCGGCTTGCCGGATGATTTCGTCCATGACCCGAACTACCTGCACCGGATACTTGCCCACCGCCGTCTCTCCCGACAGCATCAGAGCATCGCTACCATCCAGTACGGCATTGGCCACATCACTGGCCTCAGCACGCGTGGGTCGCGGATTTTCAATCATGCTTTCCAGCATCTGCGTCGCTGTAATGACCGGCTTGGCCGCGGCCAGACACTTACGGATGATACGCTTCTGCACGGCCGGTACTTCGGCCAGGGGCATTTCAATACCCAGATCACCCCGGGCCACCATGATGCCATCGGCCTGCGCCAGAATCTGGTCAATCTTGGCCACAGCCTCCGGCTTTTCGATTTTGGCAATGACACGTACCTCCTTACCGGAATCTCGGACCCGACGTATCAGATCGGCCACATCCGTCTCACTGCGCACAAAGGAAAGCGCAATCCAATCCACTTCCATATGAAGCCCGAATTCCAGATCCCGGATGTCTTTTTCGGTAAGCGACGGGGTAGCGTTGCGCAGGTGGGGAAGGTTGACGCCCTTGCGCGAGCGCAAGGGGCCACCCACCACGACCTCCGTAATCACCTCCTCTCCTGCTATGTCTACAATGCGCAATTCCAGCAATCCATCGTCCAGCAAAATGCGTCCGCCGAGCGTTACATCTTGTGCCAGCGTCGGGTAGTTCACAAAGATGCGGGTCCGCCCGTCCGCACGATCGGAATGGGGGGTTAGCACCAACTGCTGTCCTTCATGAATCAGCACCCCGCCATCGGCGACTTCGCCAATCCGGATCTTCGGGCCCTGCAGATCTTGCAAAATCGCCACATCACGCCCCAGCTTACGTGCCTCTTCACGTACCATTTCAATGTGCCGTCGATGCGCTTCGTGGCTGCCGTGGGAAAAGTTCAACCGGGCCACGTCCATACCTGCTTCAATGAGTTTTCGAATGGTTTCCCGATCCGATGAAGCCGGCCCCAGGGTACAGATGATCTTCGTTCGGCGCGTCATAGGCTGCTCCCTGACCTGCTTGGTCTGACGGTCTACGGACCTGGCAAAGCTACGACGAGAATGGAAAGGGGTTCAAATGGCACCGATCGTCATGAAGCGCTTACGGCCGCCACTTTCCCACCAAATTCAAAGCTACGACAGCGTATGTGGCACCTGTAGCCGCACGGCCTCGGCCTGCCGAAGCGCAGCGGCTATCATCATCAGCTCCCCGACGTTTTCCAGCGTCAGCAGGCCCACCAGCTGTCCGTTATGCACGACAGGCAGGGCCTCACAGCCGGACGCTTGCATCTGCAAAAAGGCTTCTTCGAGCATGGCCGTAGCTTCAATCGGCTGACAGGGCTGCATCGCATCACGCACCTTCCCGGTCCGTCCTTCACGCGCCAGTGCATGCAGCAATGCTTTACGCGTCAGCACGCCTATCACCTGTCCATCCTCAACCACCGGAAAATCATGTTCCGCGCCGGCCAGCAAGGCCTCAACCGCTCGTCCCAGGCTATCATCCGGGTAGAGGACCTGAAAGCGGGTCATCATCGCCTGCCGTACCGGGATCCCCTGCGTAAGCGACCGTAACATCGCCTGCTGTGCCTCCTGCTGCGCTCCCACGTATACAAACAGGGCGATAAACAGCAAAATGGGGTTAAAGGTAACAAGACCGGCAAGCCCAAAGAGTACGGCCATCCCCTGCCCCACGCTGGCAGCGATCTGGGTGGCCCGCACGTAATTCATGCGCAGCGCCAGCAACGCCCGCAGCACACGCCCCCCATCCATCGGAAAAGCCGGAAGCATGTTGAAGCCCACCAGTAACAGGTTAATCCACATAAGCGACGTCAGAAAATGCAGTCGTGGCTGCACCAGGGCATCCGGCTCAAAGCGACCACCTATGCCCCAGAGTATCAGGGCCAGCACGGTAGCTATCAGCAAGTTGACAGCCGGTCCGGCCACCGCAATCCAGAATTCCTGAACAGGATCTTCCGGAATACGTTGCAGCCGGGCCACACCTCCAATCGGGTAAAGCGTAATGTCACGTGTAGGTACCCCGAACCGCCGAGCCATCAGCGCATGTCCCAATTCATGCAACACCACACACCCGAAAACCACCAGGACCAACAGTACACCCGCCAGCGCCGCCTGCACTCCTGCTCCGTGTAACACATAGAAAGCAAAAATACCGGCGATCAGTAAGCCGAAGGTCCAGTGCAAATAAAGATCAATGCCGGCTACCCGGCCGATACGTAAAGCTCCTTTCATGAGACGCGCTCCCGCATTGGCGATAGGATAGTTGCCGGTGTGTGCTTAAGGGCAGTCGCTGACAAACAGACGCCCTTTAGGAAAATAGACAAAAAGATTGTACAAAAGAAACAGCCTGGCGGCTTTCCTTTACAAACGCGTGCTCCATCAAACGCTCCAGCTGTTTCAGGCCGCTTTCTTTGATCAATGCGCCTTTCGGGTTATGGGCCTCATCGGGCAACAACCCGCCTCCGGTCGCCCACGTACCGCCAACTTACCGCCTGGCAGCAACACGTATGCTACTTTCGATATACCTGTTGTGGGTCAAAAACCGGGGCGTCGGTCTCCACAAGTTGTCCGTTTTCCAGCTTCCGATAGAAGCAGGATCGGTGACCGGTGTGGCAAGCAGCCCCGCCGTTTTGCTTCACCTTGAACAGCAGCACATCGCCATCACAATCGACACGCACTTCTTGCACTTCTTGCGTGTGGCCACTGGTGGCCCCTTTCACCCAGACCTCCTGGCGCGAACGGCTCCAGTAGGTCATCAATCCGCTTTCCAGCGTCTGCCGCAGCGTTGCCTCATTCATGTAGGCCACCATCAGGATTTCGCCTGTTTCGACATCCTGTGCAATCGCAGGAATCAACCCCTGCTCGTTGAACTTAACGACCTCCAGGAGTGCCTGTACATCCATAACTTTGCTTGATGGGTTTACGGAAAACTTTTCTGGTGAAAATAGGGGTTTTTCATTCCATCCAGCGCTTCTCTAACAACTTTTAACCGGAAACGGATGCGTTGTCTCCGGCATGTCTTTTGACTGCGCACCTGCTGGTTCCCTGTATAATCCCTGCACTTTATGGTGTGTCGTATTGCTTTTTGTTGCCTGCTTCTGTACTACCCTACCCTATTAGCATGGGCGGCTGCGCCCCCCGACTCGCTCAGTCGCCATGATTTTCTGCGGGCCTTCCGACGCCTTTCACCGCTGGAGCAGGACGAAGTACTCTGGTTGGCCCGCTGCATCTACTCCGAAACCAACCGTCCCGAAGAGCAACGGCTGATCGCCTGGGTGGTCCGCAATCGCGTAGAGACCCGCTATCGAGGGGATACTTATCGTGAAGTGGTACTGGAGCCGCATCAGTTCAGCGCCTTTAACCGCCCTACTCCTCGCCGCGACCTGATCCTCAGCCTGACACCATACTCCACAATGCCCGGCTGGCAACAGGCCCTACACATCGCCCTTGAAGTCTTCCAGGCCCCCTCTTCTGCTCGTCCCTTTCCGATCACGGTACGCCACTTCTACAGCCCCATCTCCATGCCCACCAGCGATCCCCCACGCTGGGCCCAGACTGCTCGCCCGTATCGAGGGCCGGCCGTAGCCCACATCGACCCCCAGCGCTTTCAATTTTTCGACGGCATTGATGCCCGGCTGGACCCACTTCCCCCGACCCGGACACCGACACCTGCCCGTCCAACCCGCCTGTCGCGCTTCCGGAATCGACTACGCCCCTCTGGCCGTATTCCGCGTCCTGTCCGGCCTGTTCCCCCATGGCGCCCAGGTCGACAGTGAACCCAATGGCTGCCCCGGCGTTTGGAAACTTTGCTATGGGGAAGCTGAAAACCACTGGCCGTTTCCTGTGGAACCTGCCCCGACGCCTGCTGATCGGCCTGGTGCGGGGCTATCAGCTGGTGCTGAGTCCCCACCTGCCGGCCAGCTGCCGATATATCCCGACCTGTTCAAACTATGCGATCGAAGCTTTGCAACGATACGGAGCGATAAAGGGCCTGCTGCTGACCCTCTGGCGGCTGGCCCGCTGCCATCCATGGGGCGGTCATGGTTATGATCCACCACGCTGGTTTGGAGAACCTCCTCTGGAATCTTCCAAGTCAACCGATCCATGAGCTACAAGCTGCATCAGGAATCGGCGCGTGGGATAACCGTCCGCTGCGCCGTCATTACAATCAGTGACACGCGCACAGAAGAGACCGACCGTAGCGGGACGCTGACCCGCAAACGCCTGGAAGAACGCGGCCACCACGTTGCCCACTATGCCATTGTGCCCGATGAACCCGAAATGATCGGAGCCCTTCTGGACAAACTGGCCGGTCGCGTAGACGTGATCCTGACCAATGGGGGCACGGGCATCAGCGGCCGCGACACGACGTATGAAGTGGTAGCAGCCCGCCTCGAAAAAACGCTGCCCGGCTTCGGCGAGCTGTTCCGCATGCTTTCCTTTCAGGAAATCGGTAGTGGCGCTATGCTCTCCCGGGCAATCGGTGGCGTTTATCGCAACACGCTGATCTTTGCCATGCCAGGCTCGCTTGATGCCGTCAAACTGGCACTCGACCAGCTCATTTTGCCCGAGCTACGTCACCTGGTCTGGGAAATCCGGCGGCACCAGCAAGCCGCTTGAAAACTGCAACCCGACAGGCTTCGGACCGTTAGAGTGCGCCGAAAGCCAGTAACTGCTACCCAATATCGCATGGAGGGGTCGTCTAAAACGCTGCGTCTGTACAATACACTTACCCGTACGATCGAACCTGTCTATCCACAGGAGCTCAGACGCCTCCGGCTTTATGCCTGCGGGCCCACCGTTTACACATATGCCCATATTGGCAACTTCCGAAGCTTCCTGACCGCCGACTTGATCGTCCGGGTAGCGCAGGCCCTGGGCTGGCAGACGCTCTTTGTCTGCAACATCACCGATGTAGGGCATCTGACCATTGACGACTATGCCGATGCAGGCGGTGAAGACAAGCTGGAGCGCGCCTTACGCTCCGAAGAAGGCCGCCACTTTCCCAACATCTGGGACCTGGCCCGCTACTACACCCAGGCCTTCCTGGAAGACTGGCAGGCCCTTAAGCTGCTGGAGCCAGACGTCCGCCCTCGAGCTACCGAACACATCCGCCAGCAGATACTGGCCATCGAGCAACTGATTCAAACAGGCCACGCCTACGAAACACGCCAGGGCGTGTATTTCCACGTCCCCAGCTTTCCAGACTACGGCCAACTTTCGGGCAACCGAGATCCCGAACAACTTGCCCGGGCTGTACGTGACGTGGTGCAGGACCCGGAAAAACGCGACCCACGCGACTTTGCGCTGTGGAAAAAGGATG
The DNA here is from genome assembly GCA_030950375.1 of Rhodothermus sp. Lineage (GTDB taxonomy): Bacteria > Bacteroidota > Rhodothermia > Rhodothermales > Rhodothermaceae > Rhodothermus. The sequence goes on from JAUZRN010000027.1 coordinate 15,265, forward strand.
AAAAGCACCTGATGCAGTGGTACAGCCCCTGGGGCTGGGGTTTCCCCGGCTGGCATATCGAGTGCTCAGTCATGTCGATGGAATACCTGGGCGAAACCTTCGACCTGCACCTGGGCGGCGAAGATCTGATCTTTCCTCATCACGAATGTGAGATTGCCCAGGCCGAAAGCCTCACGGGCAAACCGCTGGCCCGCTACTGGGTACACACGCGCTTTCTGCTTGTTGAAGGCGAGAAGATGTCCAAGTCGAAGGGTAACTTCTTCACCGTACGCGAGCTGATTTTACCCCCTGAGGCCGGAGGTCAGGGCATCGACCCCATGGCCCTGCGCTACGCACTGATCTCTGGCAAATACCGCGAGCCGCTCAACTTCACCCGAAAGCATCTACGCGACAGCCTCCGGATTGTGCAGCGATATCAGGACGCAACTCGGCATGTTGACGCTGCCCTGCAACGCGGCCTATCTGGACCTGATCGGATCGGTGATCGTCTTTCTACGATTTACAATAAAACACTGGATGCGCTCTGCGATGATCTGAATACACCCGTCGCGCTGGCGGCGGCCCTTGAAGGTGTCAAGCTGATTCTGGGCTTTGGGGATCAGCTTAATCGGGCCTCAGCCGAAAGTGCGCGGCGCTGGTTGGATCAGATCGATGCGCTCCTGGGCTTTGTCTATCCACCGGAGCGTCCCTGCACGCACCTGCAGCGGACAAAAGATCCTTTTGTGGAACAGGTCGAGCGCCTGCTGGCCGAACGTGATGCGGCCCGACGGGCCCGCGACTTTGCCCGCGCCGATGCCATCCGTGAACAACTGAGACAGATGGGCATCGAAGTGATGGACACTCCCGAAGGCACTCGCTGGCGTCGTAAGGTGCTCGTGTAACTGACCGGAAAAAAAGCCATGAAAATGGCCGTTCAGTCCTCTGCCCCCCGGCATGCAGCCCTTGCCCTCACCGAGCGTCCGCGTCGACTGCGCCGTACCGAAGGCATCCGACGCATGGTACGCGAAACACGGCTGTCGGTGGATCAACTGGTAGCTCCTCTATTCGTGGTCGACGGGAAAGGCGTGCGGCAGGAAGTACCGTCGATGCCCGGTCAGTACCGGCTCAGTATTGACGAGCTGGTTCGGGAAGCGCGAACGCTCCATGCACTGGGTATTCCAGCCATTGCTCTATTTCCTGCACTGGATACGTCGCTGAAGACACCCGACGGCCGCGAGGCCCTGAACCCAAAGGGACTTTATCCGCAGGCTATTCGCGCCGTTAAAGATGCTGTACCCGAGCTGCTGGTTATCACCGACGTGGCACTGGACCCTTACTCATCGGACGGCCATGACGGGATCGTGCGTGACGGCCGCATTCTCAATGATGAGACCGTAGCCATTCTGGCCCACATGGCCGTGGTGCAGGCCGAAGCCGGCGCCGATATAGTGGCCCCCTCCGACATGATGGACGGCCGTGTCGGTGCTATTCGTCGCGCGCTGGACGACGCCGGCTTTACAGAAGTGGCCATCCTGGCCTACACAGCCAAGTACGCTTCAGCTTTCTATGGCCCTTTCCGCGATGCGCTCGACTCAGCGCCACGCCATCGCCCCGGCATACCGCCAGACAAAAAGACCTATCAGATGGACCCGGCTAACGCCCGCGAGGCGCTGCGAGAGCTGCGGCTGGACCTTGAAGAAGGAGCTGATATGGTGATGGTCAAACCGGCCCTTCCCTATCTGGATGTGATCTACCGGGTACGTCAGGTTGCAGACGTTCCTGTGGCGGCCTATCACGTCAGCGGCGAATATGCCATGCTCAAAGCCGCTGCCCAGAACGGATGGCTTGACGAAAAAGCCACTGTGCTGGAGACCCTCACGGCTATCTGTCGTGCCGGCGCCGATGTAATCCTCACCTACTTTGCCCGCCAGGTGGCGCAATGGTTACAGGCATAACCTCCCACACCATTACGCCGCTGGACCCCGGCGACCTGGAAGGCGGATTCGTACGTATGATGGAACGATTTCATCTGGCCGGGACCCTGACCGGTAATCCGGAAGCCGATGCCTATCTCCGCCGGGATGCGAACGCTGTACTGCTGGGGCTACTCTACGATCAACGCGTGCGCGCTGAGTTTGCCTTCACTGGTCCCCTCCGACTACGCGAGCGTCTGGGCCACCTGGATTTATGCCGCATTGCGCAAATGCCGCTGGCTGAACTCCAACGTCTCTTTGCCCAGAAACCGGCCGTGCATCGCTTCACCAACCGGATGGCCGAACTGACACAGGCCGTTGCCCGTCATCTCTGCACGTATTATGGCGGCCAGGCGGCACGTCTCTGGGCCGACGGGGCCTCGCTGGCAGAAATTCAAGCACGCGTACGGAAACTGCCCGGCTTTGGGAAAGACAAGCTGCGTAAACTCCCCTATGTGTTGCATTATTTCGGCCACCGTGACTTTAGCCAGACACTGCATGCCCGCTAATCCCTGCCACCGCGTCTCATTGCGTTGACTCTCCACGCTTCAGGCAGTCCGTGCCATTTTTGTGGGTGATTTAAGTCCTTACCCTTTCGGGACGATACAGGCGGTAGACTTTGAAAAATTGATGCCTGAACCGTCCAACCAAACCCGGAAGGAGCCATGTCGCTCGGAGACATGACACGGATCAACACGAACCTGCAGGCGCTGCAAGCCTACACCTACCTGCAGCGCACCAACACCGAACTCGGCCTGCGCCAGCTCCGCCTGGCCACCGGCAGCCGCATCAACCGCGCCGAAGACGACTCGGCCGGCTACTCCATCGCCTCCAAACTCAAAGCCAAAATCCGTGCCCAAGAACAGGCCCTCGCCAACATCGGCGACGCTAAAT
>JAUZRN010000028.1 GCA_030950375.1 Rhodothermus sp.
CTCCTGGTGGCTTTAGGCGCAATATTGCTCTTTTTCAGAGAGCGAATTTTTCTTCTTTTACCGATCGGAGAAGGATTGCTCTTCCAACTGGGCGTGCTTATGCTGCTTCATCGGTTACAGCAGCGAGCGCTTACAAAGCGGAAGTTATTTCAACGGGTGGGGTTGTTAGCAGGCATTGTCGGTGTGCTGTTTCTGATCGGGTTCTTTTTCGCAATGCGTTCGACTTCGGCCTATGACCGTCCTTCTCTGTTAGAATTACGAAGCCTTGATTTTATTCTGAGTTTCGTGCTTTTTATACTGTTGGTCCCGGGTCCGGGCATATTGATCTACCTGCTGAGCCGGTCTCAGAAGTCATCGATTTCGTCGCATTGAGTGCGCATGCATGCCGCCTGAGCGGCATCGGGTGCTCCGAGCCACTGGCAAAAAGGCCGTCATTGTCGTACCTTTCCTTCCGGCTTCGTCTGTCTGGACGTGTAAAAAACGCCCGGTTTGAAAGGCGGTACGGAGCTTGCAGCAGCTCGGGGCGGATGGAACCGGTATCGACCATGCGGGCGGCACTGTTATTGTTGCTGATCGGGTGTTTTGGGGAGAGCGCATGGGCCCATGCGCTGCCGCAGGTAACGCGCGTTTCGTTCGCGCCGCGCTCCGATCAGAGCGGCTACGTGATTCGCATTCACACGACCGGTCACGTAGGCGCCTACCAGGAACCGGAGTGGTTGGACGCCCATCGTCTTCAGCTGGTGCTGTATTACACCGAGCCAGCACCCGATCTGCAGCACGATCCGCCGCAGGGACCGATTCGGGCCTACACGATCGAGCCCCGCAACGGCCATCTAATCTTTCAATTCGAACTGGACGAACACGTCACGGCCGAGGCAGCGGCCTATCGGGATCGTTTTTCGACCGACATTCTTGTCGGGTTGACCATCGTTCGGCGCGATCCGCCGGTAGCCGAAGCGGAATCCCTGCCGCAGCCGGCTGCGACGGAATCGGCGCCAGCGCGGACGGTAGCGTTGGGGAGCGAAACTGCCACGATGCCCCGGGTGGCCGATCGCTGGCATCTGGATACGGTCGTGATCGATCCCGGCCATGGGGGGAAGGACCCGGGGGCGGTGGCAAACGGGGTGCGAGAAAAAGACGTTACGCTGGCTGTGGCGCTGAAGCTGGGTGAATACCTGGAGCGGTTGCTGGGAGTGCGGGTCGTCTACACCCGTAAAGATGACCGCTTTGTCGGGTTACGAGAACGAGGACGCATCGCCAATGAAGCCGGCGGTAAGCTGTTCATCTCGCTGCACTGCAATGCCCTACCGGGTAACCGTCGGGTGCATGGCGCCGAGACGTATTTTCTGGGCTTGCATAAGACCGAAGCGGCACGCCGCGTAATGGAACGGGAAAACAGTGTCGTCCGTCTGGAAGATGACCCGTCGCAGTACGATCAGTTCACGGAACAGGAGCTGATTCTGATGACGCTGGCGCAGAGTGCCTATCTGCGCAAAAGCGAAAAGCTGGCCATGCTCGTACAGGAGCAATTTGCCAGGCGAGTAGGACGTGTGAATCGGGGGGTAAAACAGGCCGGTTTTTATGTGTTGTGGAGTGCCTCTATGCCGGCCATCCTGGTAGAACTGGGGTTTCTAACCAACCCCAGAGAAGCGGCTTTTCTCAAAAGCAAGCAGGGGCAGGCCTATATGGCCAGCGCGATCTTTCGGGCCGTCCGTACCTTCAAGGAACACTACGAGCGGGAGCTGGCGTTTCCTGCCACGCGTTGAAGTGTTCCCCGACCCCGAAACAAAGATAGATACACATGATCGATACGGCGCTGGAGACGCTCAAGCAGGCCATTCGTACCGTTCCGGACTTTCCTGAGCCCGGCATTCAGTTTAAAGACATAACCCCTGTACTGGGGCAACCTGATCTGCTTCGGTTGGCGATTGAAGCCCTATTGGCTCCCTTCCAGGAGCAAAAAATTACGAAGGTTGTCGCGATCGAATCGCGAGGGTTTATCCTGGGCGGTATGCTGGCGCATCATCTGGACGCCGGCTTTGTGCCGGTGCGTAAGAAAGGAAAATTGCCCTATCAGACCATTACGGAAAGCTATGAGTTGGAGTATGGCACAGATACAATCGAAATGCATATCGACGCCATTGCACCAGGGGATCGTGTGTTGATTCATGACGATGTGATTGCCACGGGGGGGACAGCGGCAGCTACGATTCGCCTGGTTGAGCGGGCGGGTGGTGAAGTGGTAGGCTGTGCATTTCTGATCGAGTTGGCTACCCTGGAAGGACGCAAACGATTGCCGGCGCATGTGCCGGTGCATGCGGTACTTCAACTTTGAAAAGCCATGAAACGAAATGGGGGATGGATCGGAATAGCCCTGCTGGTGCTGCTACTGGCAGGGTGTGAATCGGTTACCAGTGAACGGCTGACGCTCCCCGACATTACCCTTTCATTTCGCTTTGAGGTGGATGGCAGCGTGCTTACCGATGGGCAGCCCTATACGGCTACCGCCATCAACACAGCTGATCTAATGGCCGCCTTGCAACAACGGGGAGGCTATACTAAAAACGAAGTGGTAGCGGCTACGGTGACGGCTGCCGAACTTGAGCGTATCCAGCCAACGCTGACCGATCTGTCGGCTTTGCTCAGTGAGGTGCGTGTGTTGCTGACGGCCTCAGGCCTTAGCGATCTGGAGGTGGCTTCGCGGACCGGGTTCCCAGACGATGAGGTAGCCACGCTCTCTACTCGAAGTAGTAGAGACATCGCCGCTTTTGTGAAGAGCTCCGCCTTCGGTGCAAAACTACGGCTGGTACCGAGGCAGCCAGACCCCACTGAAACGTACATCTATGAAGTGCACCTGACGTTGCAGGTTCAGGTCGAAGGCATCTGACGCACGGCGATGCAGGAGATCTCAACGCGGGCACCTCGTGGCAGCGCCGCTACCTGGACTGCTTCGCGTGCCGGAGGGGATTCATTGAAGTAACGCGCGTATACTTCGTTGACCTGGGCGTAGTCGTTAATATCTACCAGGTAGACGGTGCAGCGCACCACATCTTTGTAATCCATGCCGGCTGCTCGTAACACAGCGCCCAGATTTTCCAGCACCTGTTCGGTCTCTCGTTCGATGCTCTCGGTGATCAGGCTGCCTGTTTTCGGATCGATGGCAATCTGACCGGAACAGTACAGCGTGTCACCCACCAGGATAGCCTGGCTGTAAGGGCCAATGGCCGCGGGCGCACGTGGCGTCTTGATGATTGTCCGCACAGGCACGGTGAAGATTCTGTCGATGGTCTATAGATCCTGCTTCTCCATTATTAACTTGCAAAATGCAGGTGCTGAACTTCAAACGAAGAATCCGCTAAGGACGTCATGGACTTAGGACTGCAGGATCGCATTGCTCTGGTAACCGGGGCCAGCAGTGGACTGGGATGGGCAGCGGCGCTGGAACTGGCCCGTGAAGGTTGCCGGGTAGCCATCTGCTCGCGTTCAGCGTCCCGCATTCAGGCCGCTGCTCGGCGTATTGTAGCAGAAGCTGGCATTGCCGAAGAGCGGGTATTGCCGCTGGTCTGTGATGTAACCGACGAGGCCCAGATCGTTCGGATGATGGAGCAGGTGGTAGATCAATGGAATGGACTGAACATTCTGGTGACGAATTCCGGGGGGCCACCAGCCGGCTATGTTGGCGACTTTACTGCGGACGATTGGCGGGCAGCGCTGGAACTGAACCTGCTCAGCACGATCAACCTGTGTCGCCATGCCCTTCCACATTTGCGCCGGGCAGCGCGGGCGCCCGATGGCCTGGCTCGCATTCTGATGATCACATCGATTTCAGCCAAGCAACCCATCCCTAATCTGTATCTATCGAATACAGCACGGGCAGGGGTGCAGGGATTTGCTAAAAGCCTGGCCGAGGAACTGGGGCCCGAAGGCATCACAGTCAATACGCTGTTGCCCGGCTACACGCGTACCGAACGGTTACAGGAGCTGGCACGGATGCAGCAGCAGCGCACTGGCCGCTCGGTTGAAGAAATTGAGGCAAGCTGGGCCGAACAGGCAGCCCTGAAGCGCATAGGCGAACCCCACGAGTTTGCCGCGGCGGTGGCCTTTCTGGCCAGCGCACGGGCCAGTTATATCACCGGGGTGGCGTTGCCAGTCGATGGCGGACGTTCAAAGCATCTACTCTGAGGGTGGAACGGGGAGCCGTCCCTGCCGTACAAACCGCCGCATGTTTCAAAAAGACCATACATCACCTGACAGGCAATGAGTCGGCACGGACGGGTTCTGGTGGCGATGAGTGGCGGTGTGGATTCGTCCGTCACTGCCGCCCTGCTACACGAGCAGGGCTATGAGGTGGTCGGCATTACCATGAAGACCTGGGATTATACCTCCAGCGGCGTGCGTACAGGCAAGGAAGTGGGTTGCTGCTCGCTGGAGTCGATGAACGATGCCCGCGCGGTGGCCGTGCGACTGGGCTTCCCACATTTCATCGTGGATATCCGAGAAGAATTCGGTGACTGGGTGATTGAACGTTTTACAGAGGAATATCTGGCCGGACGCACGCCCAATCCCTGCATTCTCTGCAATACCCACATCAAGTGGGCCGCTCTGTTACGGCGGGCAGATCAGCTCGGATGTGAGTATATTGCCACGGGCCATTATGCCCGGATTCGTTACGACAAGAAGCTGGGGCGCTATGTCATCTCACGCGGCCGCGACCTGAACAAGGACCAGAGCTATGTGCTCTGGGGCATTGCCCAGGAACATCTGGCACGGACGCTGCTCCCCTTGGGCGATTACACCAAGCCGGAAATCCGACGCATAGCCGCTGAAATGGGCTTCGAACGATTGGCGCAAAAGCCAGACTCCTACGAGATCTGCTTCATTCCGGATAACGACTACCGAAATTTTCTGCGTAGGCGGGTACCTGATCTGGACCAGAAGGTCGGGCCGGGCAAGTTTGTACTTGAAGACGGTACGGTGGTAGGCACGCACCAGGGCTACCCGTTCTATACGATTGGTCAGCGTCACGGGCTCGGGTTGGCGCTCGGCTATCCTGTCTATGTTACCCATATTGATCCGGAAACCAATACGATTACCGTGGGACCGCGTGAGGCGCTGCTTCGTCAACGGTTGGTGGCGCGTCAGATTAACCTGATCAAGTACCCGGATCTGCACGAAGAGCGTCCGGCTGTGGGCAAGATTCGATCCAGGGACGAAGGAGCGCCCTGTCTGGTCTGGCAGGAGGACGATGCGTTGCATGTGGCTTTTGCCCGGCCGCGTGCGGCCATCACGCCCGGGCAGGCGGTGGTGCTTTACGAAGGCGACGATGTGCTGGCAGGAGGCTGGATTCATGAGGTGCTGGATACGCCGGTAGCGTCGGCTACGGCCACGACTCGGCACGTCTGAACGACTTGTCCCGGAAAACATCCTGCCGTAGATTCCTCTAAAAAGGAAAAACTACGATGGGAAAAGCACGTCTGCTGCTTATTGAGGATGAAGCGGAAGTTCGTGAAGCGTTGACGTTGTGGCTGGAAGCGGCCGGTTATGAAGTTGAAGCCGTGGAGACCGGTGAAGAAGGGCGAGAAAAGGCGATGGCCGTGCCCGGTTACGATTTAATCATCTTGGATGCACGGTTGCCGGGACGTGATGGTTTTGAGGTGCTCCGGGAGCTGCGCGAAGAAGATGGTGTGTTGACGCCTGTATTGATGCTGACCGGGTTGAACGACCGGACGCATCGTCTGAAGGGGTTTGAGCTGGGCGCCGATGACTATGTGGCCAAGCCGTTTGCACCGGAAGAGCTACTGGCCCGCGTGGAAGCCATACTGCGTCGTGCTCGGCGTCAACCACAGCCAGCAAAGCGCCGTTTTCGTGTGGGAGGGATTGAGGTTGATCTGGTAGAGGGTGTGGTGACCCGGGATGGCCAGCCGGTGGCGCTGACGGAGATGGAGTTTCGACTGTTGCGTTATTTGATTCTGCATCACGGGCGCACCGTTACCCGGGAACAACTGCTGCGCGAAGTCTGGCAGCTGCCGCCTACGGTGCAGACCCGCACGATTGATCGGCACATCAACGCCCTGCGCAAGATCATGGACGGTGAGGACGAGAAAAGCTGGCCGATCCAGAGCGTCTACGGCATTGGCTACCGGCTGGTGGGCGGAGAGTTCGTCGATTAATTTTCGGTCCTGAGTCGGTATCCTTTCCCATAGACGGTTTCGATATAGCGAGGCTGGCGCAGATCAGGTTCAATCTTTTTGCGGATCGAAGCAATGTGGCGGTCGATGGTCCGCGTTTCGACATCGCCTGCGATATGCCAGACGTCGCGCAAGAGCTGCTCGCGAGTAACCACCTCTCCCCGATGATGGATCAGGTAGCGAAGCACGTTGAGTTCCATGGCCGTAAAGTTGATGCGCTCGGTGCCTCGATAGGCTTCATGTGTACTGAAGTTGATTTCTATGTCGCCAATGCGATAGATCTGCATGGGGGCGCGGTCGGGCGGTTGGGTGCGTTGCAGAATAGCGCGCACCCGAGCAGCCACTTCGTCGGGGTCAAACGGTTTGACAATATAGTCGTCGGCCCCCAGACCGAAGCCCTGTAAGACCTGCTCGCGCTCGCCGCGTCCGGTAAGTACCAGTACAGGCGTTTCCAGTCCACGCTGACGCATTTCCTGTAGCACTTCAAACCCGCTCCTGTCAGGCAGCATCACGTCGAGCAGCACGATGTCAAAGCGATGGGCATTGGTGAGCAGTTCAAGTGCCTGATTTCCAGCGGGCGCGTGGGTGACCCGGTAGCCTTGTGATTCGAAAAAGTCCTGAAGCGCCTGCGCCACGTCGGTGTCGTCCTCGACAATCAGCATGTGATAATGCGGTGTCGATTCGGCCATGGTGCCTGGGAATGCTTAATGAACGGGAACTCTTCTTAGAGATTAGCAACTGAAGGAGGCACTGTCAACTTTTACCTTGATGAAAGAAACGATGGAAGCAAGAAAGACCGACGGGTTACTGCAGCTACTGGAAACACCCGGCCCTTCCGGATTTGAACAGTCGCTGCAGCGGACCTGAGTACACAGGGCAAGCCCCAGGCCGATGCCATTGAGCAAGATCGCTATGGCATGGTCTGGGCTGTGCAACGTGGGAAAGCTGAACGTCCGCGACTGATGTTGGAAGCACAGGCCGACGAGGTGGGGTTGATCGTGCAGCACATCTCGGACAGAGGGTTTTTCCTCAGCGCACTGATTGGTGAGGTGGATCGGGCGCGAGCTCGTGCCCGTCGCGTGCAGGTACCGGGCAACAGGGGACCGGCGGACGGGGGGCAAGCCCTTCATGAGGCGCAGGCCGTTGCCGTAGAGGAGTTGAGCCATGAGCAGGTGCACGCTGGATAGTTGCGCCAACATGCGCGGCACCTCCGCGCGGGTGAGGACGGTGAGCAGGCGCTTCGGCTTCTTCGCGCGCACAGCATCGATGGAGCGGTCCAGAGGCAGCCCGAGGACTTTACGGTAAAGGAAGAGCAACGCGCTGAGGGCCTGGTTCTGGATGGAGGTGGTGGCGTTCTCCTTTATAGCCAGGTATGTGAGGAAGGCTTCAATTTCCGCCGTGCCTATGTCTTGGGGATGGCGCCTTGTTGTGGAAAAAGATAGGGACATAGCGTTCGATCCAGTGAAAGTGGGCCTGCTGCGTGCGGTAGGAGTAGTGCTTACGGCACAGGGCTTAGCGGATGCGGTCCAGGAGTTGGGGTGAGCGTTGCGGACGGGTAGGTTGTTGTAGTGCGGGCCTTGACATGATTGAACTGCTTGAGTATAGGCGGTGGGTCTGTCCTGACGCACGGTACGGCTAATCATCCTCTGATGGTCGAGCGTCTGCTGGCTGTGACCGAGACCGAAGGCCTCCCCATACAGCACGAAGCTGCCTCTCGGCGTACCGGTACCGATGGCCGACGACGTTTTCCCATGCGCGGTGGTATGCCCTGTGCTGGTCTCGGTCCCACTACGCTACATGCACACGCCGGCCGAAGTGGTCGGCCTGAAAGACGTAGCCCACACGATATGCCTGCTGGTCGCCTTTGTGCGTAGCCTGAAGCCGGAAGACCGATCTCTGATCATCTCGACGACCTGAACCCGGCCGGTAAATTCAGAGAAACGGTAGAAGTCGGTCGATCAGTCGCTGTGCTTGTTCGTCGTAAGGGGGATAAAGCCGGCGAAGCAGGGGGAAGTCGAACCGACGATAGACTACAGGCCGCTCGTTCGAGAAGGCCAGAAAACCGTGATAGCGGTAGGCTTTGCCAATCCCGCTGTGGCCGACCCCTCCGAACGGCAGGTCAGGGTGGTTAAACTGCAGAAGCGTATCGTTTACGCAGCCTCCGCCGGCTGAGGTATGATCCAGGACATAACGGGCCCGCTGTGCATCGCGAGCAAACACGTACAGCGCCAGCGGTTTGGGCCGTCGGTTGATAGCGCTCAGGGCTTCATCCAGATGCTCGAAGGTCTGAAGGGGGAGCAAAGGCCCAAAGATTTCTTCCTGCATGATGGCTGCTTCGTCCGGCACATGGGTCAGCAGCGTAGGGGGAACGAAGCGCTCCTCCGGATGCCAGGGACCGCCCAGGACTTCACGAGCCCCGTGTGCCAGGGCATCTTCATACAATTGGCGCAAACGCGCAAAGTGGCGGTCGTTAACAATGCGGGCATAGCTATTGTTCTGTCGCCAGGCTTCAGGATCCGGGCCGTAGAACGTTTCGATCTGGGTTTGCAGGGCGGCCACCAATGCGTTGTGCAAGCTTCGATGCACCAGTACATAGTCGGGAGCAATGCAGGTCTGCCCGGCATTTGTAAACTTGCCCCAGGCGATTTTTTCAGCGGCCTGTTCGACGTCGGCCGTTTCATCGACCACGGCAGGCGACTTGCCGCCGAGTTCAAGGGTCACCGAGGAAAGATGGCGTGCCGCGGCTTCCATCACGAGGCGTCCTACCCGAGGGCTTCCTGTAAAAAAGATATGATCGAAAGGAAGCTCCAGGAGGGCTTCGGCCACCGTGTGATCGCCTTCAAAGAGGGCTACTTCTTCTGGATCGAACACCTCTTCAATGATTCGCCGCAGGGTGCGGGCACTGTTGGGCGCCAGCTCTGAGGGTTTGACAATCACGCAATTGCCTGCGGCGATCGCTGTTACGAGTGGTGCGAGCGTCAACGTGAACGGGTAGTTCCAGGGCGATAGAATGAGTACCACGCCTTTGGGCTCATAGCGGATCTCAGCACGAGTGCCCAGGTGCGTCAGGGCAGATCCTACCCGCCTGGGGCGCATCCAGTGGGCCAGATGGCGAGCCACGTAACGGGCTTCAGTAACAACAGGCGCGATTTCGGTCAGGTCTACTTCCAGCGGAGGTTTCCGAAAGTCGGCCCAGAGCGCTGCGCGGATAGCTTCGCGATGGTCCAGCACAGCTTCGCGCAGGCGAATAAGTTGGCGTCGTCGCTCGCGCACTGTACGGTTACGGATAGCCGCGTGATGCCGTCGCTGGCGCTCGAATACTTCAGCCATGGTGCGTGCCAGCTCCGGCGTGCAGGGCATGGCAGCGGGATGAGGGGTCATGGTCGCTGTTCGGGGGAGGTTCGACATTTAGCTATAATGGTATACGTTTTTGCTACATAGGTCAAGGGGCCGGAACTTTTAACCGGGCTGTTTCGCTTCTTATGAGAAGCCGCTACCATTCACCAGCCATGCAGGGGGAGCCATGAAGGCGTTGCTCATTGTGGACGTGCAGAATGACTTTTGCCCGGGGGGTGCGCTACCTGTACCCGAGGGCGATGCAGTCGTTCCGGTGATCAACCGGTTGATCCCGTATTTTGAGAATATCCTGCAGACGCAGGACTGGCATCCGGCCGGACACTGGTCGTTTGCGTCGGCGCATCCCGGCAAAAAGCCATTCGAAACCATTCAGCTTAGCTATGGCGAACAGGTGCTCTGGCCGGATCATTGCGTACAGGGCACTCCGGGGGCCGACTTTCATCCGGCGCTGGATACCACGCGCACGCAGCTCATCATCCGGAAAGGTTTTCGAAAAGAGATCGACTCTTATTCAGCCTTTTACGAAAACGACAAAAGGACAGCCACCGGACTGGCCGGTTACCTGAAGGAGCGGGGCCTTACGACGCTGTACGTGGTCGGTCTGGCGGCCGACTTCTGTGTGAAGTGGTCGGCGCTGGATGCACGTCGCCTGGGTTTCGACGTGTACGTGGTGACCGACGCGACGCGCGGTATTGATACGAACGGATCCCTGGCGCGTGCCTGGCAAGAGATGAAGGCAGCCGGTGTGCATCTGGTCACCGCCGATGAAGTGATGCGTCAGACCGAGCCGGTAGGATAAGTACCAGAACAGGGGCGATTACTGCTACGGGCAGGAGTGGCCGGCCTTACCGGATGTTATAGCAAGCTGCTGGCGTCGTGCACGGAACCAGAAACGGATGCGCTGCGGCAGAAAACCCCAGGCAATTCGAAGGCATAGAAAAAGCCAGGCTTTCAGTTTATAACGTGTCGACGCCTTGCAATGGCGAATGGCCTGGTGCTGAATGCGTGCACCGGAAAGTACGTAGCGCATATGGCGTCGGGTTTCAAAAGACTGGGCCGGGTGGATACGCTTGCCCACCAGAGGTAGATTGAGCAATCCCAGACGATATCCTGAAGTTGCCAGACGAACCCACAGATCATAATCCAGATTGTCCTGGAGCGTTTCACAATAGCCGCCTACTGCTGCCACAGCTGCCCGAGACATCAGCACGGAAGAATGAATTACCGGATTGAACAGCAGTAAGCCCTGCGTGATGTCCACAAGCGGTATCCTTTCTTTTGCGTAAACCGGCCATTCACGCGGAGGGCGCTCTGCGAAGACGATGCTGGCAGAAGCAACCAGCGAGAAAGCAGGATGGGTGCGGATTGCATGTAACTCCAGCTCCAGTCGTTGGGGATGGGCGAGGTCATCCGCGTCCAGATTGGCCACATAAGGAGCATGTGTATGCTGGAGAGCCAGATTCAAGGCCGGCCCCCTGCCAATCCCTTCGGTGGCGATAACCTGAATGCGGGCATCTTGACGGGCAAATGATCGGAGAATGCGTGGCGTATCATCGGTGGACCCGTCATCCACAATTATCAACTCCCAGTCAGACAGGGTTTGTTGCAGAATACTCTGAATGGCTGACGATACCCAGGGGGCTCCATTCCGAACAGTCATGTACACACTTACCTGCGGCGACGCCATGGTTCGGGACCGGTTGTCGCAAAAGCGAAACTCTTACCAATGGGATTTAAGACGGTTCTGTACCGGTAACGAGCAAAATTTGATGGATATCCGGTAAGGCCTGTGCAAGGCCCGGCCTTAAGGCCCTATTTTAAAAGTAGAGAATTCAAATGGTCAGGGTGGGGTAGCCTTGCATATTGCGTATCTGATTACCCGCACCGACGAACTCGGAGGAGCCCAGGTTCATGTGTTTGAACTGGCCCGTTGCCTTTTGCATCGGGGAGTGCAAGTCACCGTTTTAGGAGGAGGGGACGGAACATTCGCAGCGCAGCTTCGACGTGCCGGCATTCCCTATCAGCATATCCCCTGGCTGGTGCGTCCTATCCGCCCATGGATCGATATACGGTGTTTTCGGGCGTTGCGGACTGTGCTGGCGCAGCTCAAGCCGCATCTGGTGACGGTACATTCTTCCAAAGCTGGATGGCTTGGAAGGCTGGCTGCCCGAAGCCTGCGATTGCCCGTTATTTTTACGGTGCATGGTTGGGCCTTTACGGAAGGGGTGCCGCCCATGCGACGGACGCTATTTGCGTTGGCCGAACGCCTGGCAGCACCTTTTGCCGATCGAATTATTACCGTATCCGACTATGACCGTCAGTTGGCACTACGTCACCATATTGCGCCAGCGACGAAGTTGGTCACTGTGCACAATGGCATTCCAGATATTGCGCCGCATCTACGGGCACATCCCGATCGCAACGGGCGCATCCGGCTGGTTATGGTGGCGCGTTTCCGTCCGCCTAAGGATCAGTCGCTATTGCTACAGGCACTGGCAGATCTGCGCGAGCTTCCCTGGGAGCTGGAGTTGATCGGCGACGGCCCCTTGCGAACAACCTGTCAACGACTGATAGCCCGGCTGCAGCTGACCGACCGGGTATACTTTGCCGGCGAGTGTCAGGATGTAGCAGAACGACTGGCCCGTGCGCATATCTTTGCGCTTGTCTCCAACTATGAAGGCCTGCCTCTTAGCATTCTGGAGGCCATGCGGGCAGGGCTGCCAGTCGTTGCTTCAAACGTGGGAGGTGTGCATGAGGCGGTCCTCCACGAAAAGACGGGCCTCCTGTTTCCGCGCGGAGATATAGCCGCCTTACGTGCAGCATTGCAGCGCCTGATTACGCAGCCAGCATTGCGTAAGCAGCTGGGAAGTGCTGGTCGCCGACGCTATGAGCAGGCTTTTACGATTGAACACATGGTAACCAGAACCTGGAGGGTGTACCAGGAGGTGCTTCAACAGAAACCGGTAGCGATAACATGATCTACCTGATTGGCTGGCTACTGGTCTATTATTATCTGGTGGTTCGCCTGCTGGTGCGACATCGGGTACGTCTGCTGGCGCTGGGTGTGATCGTACTACTCGGGGCTCTGGCCATCTTCCGGGGAGCTGTAGGCACCGATACGTTTTCCTATGAAAAAGCAGTGATCGATTCTGAACGCATGGCAGGCATTGAACCCGGGTTCTGGTTGCTTACAGCTCTCCTGCATAGCCTGCTTCAAGATCCGGTGCTGGTGATTCGTGGCGTTGCCTGTGTTTTTACCGTGTTACTCTGCTGGTTCGTATGGAAGGCCGATGATGATGAATTGTTTTTTGTGATGGCTTTTGTCGTACCTGTGTTTTTTTATGCGTTTAGTATGAATGTACTGCGCATGGGATTGGCCTCGGTCATTTTTCTTTTAGCGTTACAATTAGATAGAAGACAGCAGCTACAAAAGGCTCTTTTGTTGGCTTTTGTTTCAATATTATTTCATTATTCTGTGGTTTTTGTGATCCTTTATCTATGGCTTATCGATAATAAACTGAGTGGAAAAGGTAAGGTAGTAGGTATAATAGGAATTGTTTTGTTTGTTGTTTTACTCATCCTTTTCAATGAGACATATTTTGAGATCAAGTTAAAAAGTTATGTCATGATAGAACCCCCCGGTATGTTATCTGGCTTATCCCGAATTATTCTGTGTATGGTTCTGCTGGCCGGGGTGGTATTCTCGTCGCTGCCACCGCGGGAAAAACATCGCCTCTTTTGGTGGACGCTGTTGTTTATGGGGATGTTCTGGGGTATTACACGTATTTCGTATGCCGGGCTACGTCTGTTGGATCTGCTGATTTTTACGCTGGCGGTAGCGATTATGCGTAGCTATGGACGCACCGGCCAACCTGTGGATCGTATTGTGAAAGCCAGCTGGCTACTGGCCGGCTTGTTAGGGGCGGCAGCTATGTACCGCAATATGCTGCAGGAGCGCTTCTGGTCGCCCAGTCCCTGGCTTCCTTACCACACGCTCTTCGAGCGCTAAGGGGTGTGTTGCTGTTGTTGAAGTTCGGCAGCGACGGCTTCGACCGTCTCCCAGACGCGCAGCAGGTTGCCGCCCAGGATTTTTTCAATGGCCTCTTCGCTGTAGCCACGCCGCAGCAGCTCGGCTACGAGGTTCGGATACATCGACACGTCCTGTAGCCCTTCCGGCAGGGCAAAGACTCCGTCGAAGTCGGAGCCCAGTCCTACGTGATCGATGCCTGCGAGTTGGACTACGTGATCAATATGATCGGCTACGTCGGCCACTGTACCCAGGGGATATTGCTTGCGCTGCTGTGCCAGCCAGCGGCGTCCTTCGGGCGAATCAGGATGAAGCCCCTGTGCCTGCAGGTCGCTCCTAAGCTGCTGCCGCAGGGAATCCCCCATGGTCTGGTACTCACTACGTAAGAACGAAGAACCAAAGTTGATCATGATGACCCCGCCGTTGGCTGCCAGTGCCCGGATCATGTCGTCGCTCATGTTGCGTTCCCATCCGGGGGTAAAATGACGGGCTGACGAGTGTGAGGCGATCACTGGGGCCTTGGTGCGGCGCAGCACGTCGTAAAAAGCGCTGTCGGAAACATGCGAGATATCGATCAGCATGCCGAGCCGGTTCATTTCGTCGATTACCTGCTCACCAAACGGACTCAGGCCATTCCAGACGCGTGTAGTATCGTAGGAACTATCGCAGATCTGGTTGACCCGGGCATGCGTCAGTGTGATGTACCGGATGCCGCGCTCATAAAAGTAAGCTACGTTGCGCAGGTCCCCTTCCAGACCAGAGCCGTTTTCCATACCCATAAGTAGCGCGATGCGGCCTTCGCGGTGGGCGCGGCGCACATCATCTGGTGAGCGGGCCAGTATGAATTTGTCTGGTGCCTGACGGGCCAGCGCCTCTACCATGTCGATCAGCGAGTCGGCCAGTGCTTTGGAGGCGCCGGGCGTGTCTTGCAGCTCAGCCGGCAGGTAAATGGAGAAAAACGGGGCATCAAGACCACCGGCCCGGGCGCGTTCGTAGTCGAAGTCGCCCAGTTCGGTGCGTCGGGTGATGTCCTCCGGAAACTGGCGTAAGCGGTAAGGTACGTCAATATGTCCGTCAATCAGAATGAACCGCTGGGTAAGCTGGCGTGCCCGTTCCAGACGCCGCTGATCTTCGGTCCGGCAGGCGGCCACCAGACTGAGCAGCAAGAGCATGCAGGTAATGCCACGCATCCTTTCACGAAAGGGTTGGACCGCACAATGCTGAAAGAATATAAAATCCCGGCTAAGATGGCAACCGGATGGGCAGTTGCGTACGCAGGCGTTGCAGGTACGCAGGCGTTTCTAACAGGCGTGCGCCGTACCAGGAAAACGGCTGGCCATCGACCAGCAGAAACGTTGCACCAGGACACAGGGGGCGTAGCTCGTCGAAGTGGGTGGCTTTGAAGGGATAGGGTTCGCTACTGAGCAGTATGACCTCAGGCTGGAGTTTGCGAATCGCTTCGGGATCGAGTACTGGATAGCGCGTCTGGTGCGCACATACGTTTTCAAAGCCACCGCGCTGAAGCATATCGTGGATGAAGGTATCGTGTCCGACGCTCATGTAGGGGTTGCGCCAGATCAGATAAAGCGTACGTACGGGGGGGAAGGTCGGCAATGCGGCAAAGCGTTCAGCAATCGTAGTGGCCAGTGCGTCGGCTTTTGAGTCGGTGCCGGTAAGGTAGCCGATCTGACGGATCATCTGAAGGGCGTCGTCCAGTGTGCGCACGTGCGTGACAAAGACTGGCACGTGCGGATCCAGCGTCTCGACGATCTCCCGGGTGTTCTCTTCCAGGTTCGCCAGCACCAGATCTGGTTGGAGGTGTAGCAGACGCTCGATGTTGATCTGCTTGGTACCGCCCACAATTGTTTTGCGGCGTTTCCAGTCGGGTGGGCGCACGCAGAAGCGCGTCAGGCCGACTACGGCGCTGTCCAGTCCGAGCGCTGCCAGCAGCTCGGTCAGACTGGGCACGAGCGAGACGATACGTCGGGGTGGGGCACCAAGGCGGACTGTGCGACCACGTGCGTCGGTCTGCTCACGCGGAAAGGGGATCATGGGCCTGCTGGGAGGTTTTCGCGGTGGATTGCGGGGACAGTGCCTGCAGGAGACGCTCAGGCAGATTACCAAAAGCGCCGTTGCTCATGATCAAAGCCACATCGCCCGGACAAAGCGCTTCCAACAAAAGTGGCAGCAGGGCTTCGACGCCTGAAGCTACATGTGCCGGAATGCCACGTGCTCGAATGCCGGCAGCCACCGCTTCTGGATCGAAAAAGTCCTCAGGTCGATCGTTATGCCGGAAGGGCGGCATGCTGAGCCACACGGCATCGGCATCGTCGAAGGCTTCCGTGTAGGCCTGTTCAAAGCGTTTGCGACGGCTTGAGTTGGAGCGGGGTTCGAAGACGGCTACCAGTCGGCGGTCCGGCCAGCGCTGGCGGGCGGCGCGTAGCGTTTCGCGGACGGCCGTTGGGTGATGCGCAAAGTCGTCCACTATCAGTACACCCCCGGCCTCACCTCGAACCTCCAGACGGCGCTTTATGCCCGGGAAAGTGGCCAGCCCTTTGTGTAGCTGTTCAGGGGGCAGGCCTATCTCCAGCCCGAAAGCGCATACAGCCAGTGCGTTACGCAGATTATGACGACCACTCAGGGGGAGGAAGAAGCGACCTCGTTCCCTGCCGTCTGCAATCAGCGTGAAGTGCTGACCATCAAAGGTCGGATATACCTGCCCGACCGTTACATCGCAGAGCGTGTGCAGCCCATAAGTGCATAGCCGTCCCCGATAGGCGCGTGCTACCTGTCGGACTGTTGGGTCGTCGCCATGCGCTACCAGGAGCCCGTCAGGAGGCAACAAAGCTACCAGCTGTTCGAAGGCCTCTCGATAGTCATCCAGATCGTCGTACAGATCGGCATGGTCAAACTCGATAGAAGTCAGCAAAATCGCCCGGGGACGATAGTGCAAGAACTTGGGACGTTTGTCGAAATAGGCACTGTCATACTCATCGCCTTCGACGACAAACCAGGGACTGGTGCCGATGCGACCGCTTGTTTCGGTGCCGACCATAACGCCCCCGATGAAGAAGCCCGGGTCCAGGCCGGCGCTATCCAGCACGTGGGCCAGCAAGCCTGCTGTGGTGGTTTTGCCATGGGTGCCGGCTACGACCACGGGTCGACGGTTGAACAAAAAGAAATGTGCCAGCGCTTCAGGCATGGAGAGTTGCGGGAGCCGACGCGCACGGGCGATGGCCGCTTCAGGATGGGTAGGGGTACAGGCATTGCCCACAATAACCAGATCAGGAGGGGGATCCAGATGAGCTGGATCGAAGCTTTCATGGAACGAGATCCCATGCCGACGCAACAGCATGCTCATGGGCGGATAAGCGGCCGCGTCACTGCCACGCACATGATACCCTGCTTCATGAAGGAGCAGAGCCAGGGGCCCCATACCTGTACCGCAGATACCGATCAGGTATATATCACGCACGGCATCTGCAGGCGGAGCAGGTGGCCGCTCGAATCGCCGTAAGTGTGCGTCCGGGTAGTCCTCAAGCCGTTTCATGGATCAGCGATTCGGATGAGGGGGGCCGCCCGTCAATCCCAGGCGCACGGTAGCTGCTCGCTCGCCAGCGGCTGCTGCCGCATCTGCTGCTGCCTGCGCTTCTGGCAGTAGACCCAGCCGGACAGCGCGACGTCGCCACTGCTGACGAGCCAGCTCCTGCATGTCGCGCGTGGAATCGACTTCGTCCACGATCTCCAGTCCCAGCAACGTCTCGACCACATCTTCAAGTGTCACAATGCCCGCTGTCCCTCCGTATTCGTCGATCACCAGCGCGATATGTTCCAGGCGGTTCAACATGCGCTCGAACAACTCGGGAAGCGGCAGGTTCTCCGGCACCACCAGAATTTCGCGTCGCAGGTGATGCAGGGGCAGATCCCCTTCATCCCGGGCAGCATGCAGCAGAATCTCGTCTTTCAGTACGTAACCGGTAATATGGTCGCGTGTTTTGCGGTAAATGGGAATGCGAGAAAAGCGTAGCTCCGGATAGCGACGCAGCACTTCTGCGATGGTCAGGTCTTCAGGCAGGGCAAAGACAACGGTGCGTGGAGTCATGATGTCTTTGGCCCGCAGCGCATGGAAGCGCAACAGGTTCTTAAGAATGCGTAATTCTTCTTGTTCGAACACGCCCTGCTGACGGCCCAGTTCGGCGAGGGCTGCCAGTTCTTCACGGCTGACGGAAGGTGCCTGGCGTTCACGCGTCAACAGACGGGTAATGGCTTCTGAGAGTAGCACAAAGGGGTATAGCAGCCAGATCAAAACAATCAGGAGGGGAGCAGTGGGAGGGGCCAGGATGCGCCAGTAGAGGGCTCCTACGGTTTTAGGGATAATCTCTGAAAAGACCAGGATCATCAGCGTCAATCCGCCGGAGATAAGGCCCAGATACGTGTCTCCGAAGACCTTAACTGCCTGGGCTCCTACGCCTGCTACGCCCGCGGTGTGCGCAATGGTGTTCAGGCTCAAAATAGCCGCCAGCGGTCGGTCGATGTCACGTTTCAGCCGTTGAAGGAGCCGTCCCGTTGCGGTATGCTGGCGGGCTGCGACATATGAGGGCGTCACGCTGAGCAGCACAGCTTCCATGATAGAACACAGAAACGAAACGCCCAGCGCCAGGGCAAGATAAGAGATTAGCAGTCCCATGGAAATATGGCCATATTGAACGCCTGTTGGTTGCCAGAGCACTACTACGGAAAAAGTGAATGCTCGGGTTGTTTTTTGGGTTTCAATAAAAAGGGACGGCGGCCTGGAAACGATGCATCCCAGGCCGCCGCCCTGCTCAAACTACGGGCTCTGCTAATGGGCAACAACAAGCGAACGGGTATCAATGTGCTGGCTGCCTTCTAACCTCAGAAAGTACAGGCCTGAGGGAAGATCGGCTACGATCCAGCGAATGTGGTGCGTGCCAGCAGCAACCAGCCCATCCAACAGACGGGCCACTTCCTGGCCCAGCAGGTTATAGACGCTGAGACGCAGACGCTCAGGCTTGGGGACCTGCACGATCACAGAAACCTGTCGGGAGGCTGGGTTGGGATAGATGCTCTCCAGCTGTAGCCGGGCAATTTCAGGAAGCGGCTCATTACTGACTGCTACGGGCAGCACCTCACCGGTCTGCATATCGATCAGGACAATGAGTGAATCCTGCTGTTGGGTGGTCAAGCCGGCCTTGGGTGCTCCCTGGCCCGCAGGTACCTGAAAGCGTACCTCCCAGATATAGCGACCTTCTAAGTGTGGGTAGCGGTCTGGCATGGCCCGGCCTTCCATGAAAATCATCGCCTCCGGATGGTCGGCCATGAACTGACTCCCGCCGTTGGCCATGGCTACGCTCATGGCCTGATCAGAGTCGACAAAGGGTTCAGGCAGGGTGGGCCATGCAGCTAAGGGAATCTCTGGGGGTTGAAGGCGTGTCACGCTGACTTCAACAGGCGTGGCCGTCACCTCCAGCTGAGCACTGTCCGCTGGCGCATAGTAGTCGTAGGTCCAGTCCGACGCAATGCCAAAGGGATCTACTGAGTGACTCCAGATGCGCTTCAGTTCCGCATTTGAAGCGTAGGCCCGAGCAGAATCTTCAACGGTCTGTAAACGTGCCCGTGCAGTATGCGGCAGTTCTACTGTGCTACCGACGAATTCCCCGGTAACCATGTGGGTAAAGTAACGGGCGGTCACCTGGGCGATCTGAGGGGCTGCCTGCTTGCCTGCCTGTGACCCGAGGCTTTGCAACGTCAGCCCATACAGGGGCGTCTGAAGATCCACGTTAAGTGGATAACGGCTGGCCAGTAAGCCTCCTTCCAACAGCGAGAAGAAGGGACCTGGTTGGGTCTCCAGCAACGATGCTGCGTTGTATGCCAGCATCGTATCTGCGGCCTGATCAGAGTCAAAGATGTCGGGATAAGGCAGCTTTGGATCGTTGGGCCAAGTTACATACGTAAGGGTATCTACCCGCGTGATCAGGGTGTCTTCTACCACAACCAAGAGCGGTTGCCCTCCGGCGACCAGCCCAACTTGCCAACGGCTGGCTTTACCATTGTAAGGATTAAAGTCAGCCGCAGAAAACTCGACGATGCCGTCGGCCTGCTGAACACGCTTGGCCAGCCCAGCAGTAGCCCAGGACCAGGCCCGACCCAATGCTGCCCGCGCCGTGACAGGCTGCGTGGTCAACAGTTCATTGCCGGTAGTCAGCCCGTACACGCCGCTGTAGTCGGCCGTTCCAATCAGTGGTGCTGGTAGAGGACGCACCTCCTGCACGAACCAGAGCTGTTCGGTAGGCGGCAAGGGATAGAGGGCCGGGTCGATAAAATTGTTATAGGTTACATAAGGGAAGAGCTGGCCTGCCATCATCTGGCGATAACGGGGAGCACCTGTGCTGGGAAAAGTGGTAAGGAAACTATTCAGGATGAAGTCCGAATCTTTCATGTTTTGCAAGTCAATGGGAGCCATCTGGTCGAAAGGCTCCGGTCTGGAAAGGGGTTGCGGGGCGCCGATAGGCATACCACCTGAGATATTAAGCGCATAGGCCGTCTGTTGGGAGGAGGAATAAGCGACAACATACCAGAAGAGCGATTGCCCGGTGCTGTCGGGCGCGCCCATCAGAAAGACAACCTGCGCATCCGCCGCTACCTGACTAAAGGCCAGCTGGGCTGCGGCTGCAGCAGGTTGGGCGGTGGTCGGTGCGAGAATAACGACGGGTATTACGAGGCCGCTTATATCGCCCGCCACCTGGAGTGAGTCCGATTCGCCGTCCCCATTCGCATCAAGGGTGCCGAACCCCATCATCTGGTCGATCGTGCCAAAGCGAAAGGCCCACAGGAAGTAAAGACCTGGCCGGACATAGTCGATCGAGAAGTTACCGGCCGGGTCGGTTACAGCAAGCCGCAGCGGGTCGCCTTCTGCATTCGGGGTGGCAAAGAGGGCCACATACCATCCACCCAGATGCCCGGATTGCACGGTAGGCAGAGACGACGGACGCTTTTCGGCGAAAGCGTACGGAAGCGGCGAGGGTTCAGAAGGACGGATCAGAGAAGGCAGTGGAGTGTTGTGCGTACGAGAGTGCATGAAGGCGGGAGGAGGTGGGAGGTGTTTAGCAGCTCCGGCTTCAACAAGCTGGCCACTGATCGTATGGGGACCGGCTTCCGCGGCCGTCGTATAGAAGAACGTGAACGGGGCTGCCAATCGGCTACCATCGGCCGCTTTGACGTAGTGTACAATCCAGGTATAGTCCTGGTCTGTATTGTGCGTTACAATGAACGTAATTGTCTGACCATCGTCACTGAGTTGAACCGTTTCGGGACCTAACTGACTTTGCAACGTAGAGTCCAGAGGAAAAATCAGTAAGCTATCAAGTACAATCGCTTTGTTAAATGTAATGGATACGGGAGTTGCTGGATCGACTCCGACGCTCCCATGGGAGGGGTTGGTAGCCACGACGACGAGATCCTGAGCAGAAGCAGTGGTAACCAACCACGCTGCCAACAGATAACATAGCCGCTTCATGGCACATTCCTCATTACGAATGTTATACAATATGCTGTTTAAATAATAACTTTCTTTTGTTAATGCAATTGCAAAAACTTTGCAACTTAGCTTTGTTTAAACAAGTAAAGGCTACCTGGAAAACAGCTTTAGAGGCGTATCGGCAGGGCTACTTCCCAATGGCCGAGCCGGAGAGCGGTCGCATTTACTGGTATGCGCCGGATCCGCGGGCGATTCTACCTCTGGATCGCTTTCATGTGCCGCGTAATCTGGCCCGTCTGGTGCGGCGTGGCGTTTTCGAGGTAACGTTTGATCGGGCCTTTGCGGCTGTGGTGGCGGCCTGTGCCAACCGTCCCCAGACGTGGATTTCTCGGGAACTACAAGCAATGTATCAAGGGCTGTACCAGCAGGGGTATGCGCACAGCGTCGAGTGCTGGCAGGATGGGCAGCTTGTGGGCGGACTCTTCGGGGTGACGATTGGCGGGGCTTTTTTTGGCGAGTCGATGTTCCACCGGGTGTCTGAGGCTTCCAAAGTGGCACTGGTGCACCTGGTAGCGCACCTGCGACGTCAGGGATTTCAGCTGCTGGATATCCAGTTTCTGACGCCGCACTTCCGTCAGTTTGGGGCCGAAGAGATACCGCGAGCAGTTTTCGAGCGGTTGCTGGCCTGCGCTGTCGCTTTACCGGTGTGTTGGGATCCAAATGTTCGTAATTTGTTGTCATGAGCTGGATGTTGCTGTGGATTGGAATGCTGCTGGTGGCCGAGCCGGACTCGGCTCTGCAGGCGCGTTTTACCAAGCTGATGCGCTATGCGCGCCAGGCGCAGTTAGCGACGCGTTCGTTCGGTGAGATTATGCAGGCGCTGGGGCTTCAGTTGCGAGGTGCACCGTACGCAGCCGGCTTGCTTGATGCTGAGCCGGTCGAGACGCTACGGACGCCGCTGGACCGGTTCGACTGTGTGCTGTTTGTGGAGAGCGTGCTGGCGCTGGCCCAGGGTGTGGTGCAGGGCGATACCACGCTGGCAGGATTCCGGCGACGGGTAGAGCAATTACGCTATCGGAACGGTAGGATGCGGGGATATTGCAGTCGGTTGCATTACTTCACGGACTGGATCGACGACAACGCGCGTCGAGGACTGGTGCGTGAGGTCACGCAGGTGTTGGGTGGACGCCGCATGCACCGTCAGATTCGCTTTATGACGACGCATCGAAGCCGCTATCCGCGTCTGGCGGCCGATAGCACCTGGCAATGCCTACGGCGTGTCGAAGAAGCGTTGAGCCGGCGGGAACGTTTCATTTTGCTCCCTTCTCAAATACCGCGTATTACTGAACAGTTACAGCCTGGCGATATCGTCGCGTTCGTCGCGCGTGATCCCACGCTGGATGTGGTTCATGTCGGGCTGGTCTATGTGGATGCGCAGGGTCGGCGAGGGCTGCTGCATGCTTCGCCACAGGGTGGAGTTATGGTTTCGCCGGATCTTCAAACATATGTCCAGAACAACCCTGACCAGGTGGGCATTGTCGTGGCGCGTCCCGTTGATCCGCGCCGGTAAAGCGCCTATAGGATTGCACGATTGACCAGAGGCCCTATGGAAGAAATTCGACGTATCGGGGTCTTCACCAGTGGTGGAGACGCTCCCGGCATGAATGCCTGTATCCGAGCTGTTGTACGTACGGCCATAGCCCATGATCTGGAGGTGATGGGGATTCGGCGTGGCTATGCCGGCATGATTGAGGGAGACTTCGTAGAGATGGATGGCCGTTCGGTGTCGAATATTCTGCAACTGGGCGGGACAATCCTCAAAAGTGCGCGTTCCCGGCAGTTTATGACGCCCGAGGGGCGGGCCCGGGCGGCTGAGCAGCTTCGCCAGGCCGGAATCGATGCGCTGGTAGCAATTGGTGGAGACGGGACGTTCCGGGGGGCGGCTGTCTTTTATGAGGAGCACCGTATTCCGATTGTGGGATGCCCGGGCACCATTGATAACGACCTGTTCGGCACCGACGAGACGATCGGGTTTGATACGGCCATGAACACGGCCATTCAGAACATTGATCGTATTCGCGATACGGCCGATGCACACGATCGGTTGTTTCTGGTTGAGGTGATGGGACGGGATGCCGGCTTTATCGCCCTGAACTGTGGGATTGGTAGTGGGGCGGAGATGGTGCTGATTCCAGAGACGTTTACTGATATTGAGGAGATCAAAGAGCGCATTCTCTCCCTGATGTCGGCCCAGTCCCGCTCGTCGATTGTGGTGGTGGCTGAGGGAGATGAACACGGAGGCGCCTCGCAGATTGCGCAAGATCTTCGGCAAGATCCAGCGTTTGCCCGGATTGATCTACGGGTGTGCATTCTGGGACATACGCAGCGGGGTGGATCGCCCACAGCCCGAGATCGCGTGTTGGCCAGTCGGCTGGGGGCTGCGGCCGTGGAAGCATTGCTACAGGGGCACACAAACGTGATGGTCGGGGTGGTCAACGGTGAGATTAAGCTGACCCCGCTCAAGCACGTCTATAGCCGCAAGAAGACCATCGACTATGAGCTGCTCAAACTGACCCAGTTGCTGGGCTGATGCCACGACGTCGCAAGCACTATCCACCTGTTGGAGAGACTAAAGGCAAAAAGCAGCAGGTGGCGGCCATGTTCGACGCCATCGCGCCGCGTTACGATCTACTGAATCGTATTCTAAGCGCTGGAATTGATCGGCGCTGGCGTCGGCAGGCGGTCGACCTGATTGCGCTGGAGGAGCCGCGGCGGGTGTTGGACGTGGCGACTGGCACGGCTGATCTGGCTATTGAAGTGGCCCGTCGTCTGCCCGTCGAGCGGGTGGTGGGTGTGGATATTGCCGAATCGATGTTGCGGATTGGACAGGAAAAGGTGGCGCGCCTTGGCCTGAACGATCGTGTGGTGTTGCGCAAAGGTGATGCCGAAAAGCTGCCGTTCTCCGATGCGCAGTTTGATGCCGTGCTGGTCGCTTTTGGCGTGCGCAACTTTGAAGATCTGGACCGGGGGCTGCAGGAAAGCTATCGGGTGCTCAAGCCCGGTGGGGTGCTCGTGGTGCTGGAGTTCAGTCATCCCCGCATCCCGATCATTCGTACTCTTTACCGGTGGTATGCGCACCACATACTGCCGCGTATCGGAGCCTGGTTGTCCCGGGACGAAGGCGCTTATCG
Source organism: Rhodothermus sp. (assembly GCA_030950375.1). Taxonomy (GTDB): domain Bacteria; phylum Bacteroidota; class Rhodothermia; order Rhodothermales; family Rhodothermaceae; genus Rhodothermus. Next base: position 24,259 of record JAUZRN010000028.1, read on the forward strand.
CTACCTGCCGAAATCGGTAGAGGCATTTCCAGATGGGCCCGATTTTTTACAACGCATGGCCCGAGTAGGCTTTCGCGATTTGTACTGGAAGCCGCTGACCTTTGGCATTGCTTCGCTTTATCGGGGCAGGCGGTAGGCTCAAGCGCTGGCCGAAGGGGGCAGTGCTGTATCCGAACGGGGCAGGTATTTGATCAGCTGCACTTCATTGTACTGGTCCCGACTCTGGTAGGTTACTTCGTCCATAAGCTGGCGGATCAGGCGTACGCCCAGGCCGCCGCCCTGCCGTCGGCGAATGAGGGCAGGCAGGTCAGGTGCGCGATAATGGACGGGATCGAATGCTTCGCCCTGATCCCGAATGCGCACAATGAATCGATCTGGCTCAACGAGCACGGCGATGTCGATAGGCTGATCGGGACGTCCTTTATAGGCATGCTTGATCACATTGGTACAGGCTTCATCTACGGCCAGTTTGAGCTGCTCAATCACTTCGCTGGAAAGACCGGCTGCGCGCGCGTGCCGTTCCACAAAGCGCCGGACCGTCTTCAGGTGGCGCGTTGTGCTGGGAATACGCAGGGTGTAAAGCGCGTGGCCCACGGCTTTCTCTGGTCGCTTACGTAGCGGGAAGCGTCGGACGTTCTCCACGGGCAAAACGCTCCAGCGCTTCGGCTTCAGAAGGCAGGATGTCAAACAGTAACGGAAAGCCCAGCAGATCAAACACGTTGTACACACTGGGTTTGAGCTCGGCGATCTTCAGATCGCCACCTTTTTCGCGAATCTCTTCGATGTAGGCCATGAATACACCCAGGCCCGCACTGGAGATGTAATCCAGGTCGCGGCCATTGATCAGGATCTGATAGTTTCCATTGCGGAGGCATTGCTGGAGGGCAGCCTCCAGTTCGGGAGCCGTATGCGCGTCCAGCTCGCCGTGCAGATCCAGAATATGTACGCCGTCGCGTTGCCGAAATCCTACCGAAAAGTTGCTCATGGCTTTTCCTGTGAATGTTGTGAAGGTCGGGAGGAGAGGGTCGAGACTTCCCGGTTGGTCTGTGTGAAAGTTTCCGGGCGGTCTGGTGTTGGGGTGGAAGCTGGTACTTGCTGCCACTGGAAAATAACAAGCGTCAGGTCGTCCTCATAGGAGGAGCGGCCGGTAAACGACGCCAGGGTGGCGAGCAGGCGTTGGTGGAGCTGTTCGATGGAATCGAATGGGTGTGTTTCGAGGAGTTGCAACAGGCGGTTGTAGCCCAGCGCTTCGCCCTGTGCGTTCCTGCTTTCGATCAGTCCGTCGGTGTAAAGCAGCAGGCGATCGCCCGCCTGCAGGGAGAGGGTGCAGGTCTCCAGCGTCTGGCGAAAGAGCGGGCCACGGTCCAGTCCCAGGCCCAGTCCTCGGAGCCGGAGGGGGTGTGGGGACTCATGAGGGCGTAGCAGGATCGGTGGGGGATGGCCGGCACGAGCCAGGGCGAGCGTCCCCTTTTGCGCGTCGAAGACGCCATAGACGACCGAAATAAAGGTTTTGCGTTCCAACATGTCGAAAAGGGCCTGATTGGCCTGCGCCAGAAACGTTGCTGGATCAGGATTCAGCGGACTCAGGGCCCGGAAGATTCCCTGTAGCTCGGCCATGTAGAAAGCGGCCGAGGTACCTTTGCCAGCCACATCGGCCACAATAAACGCCAGCCGATGCGCGTCGAGCAGCAGGAGATCGTAGTAGTCACCGCCCACTTCCTGCGCAGGCATACTGGAGGCCACGATCTGCAGTCCAGGCAGCTGAGGAAGCCGCTGCGGTAGCAGCCGGCGTTGTACGTCGCGGGCAATCGCCAACTCGCGGGCCAGGCGTTCTTTTTCCAGGCGTTCGTTCAGCAGGCGTGCGTTGTCGAGGGCAAGGGCTGCCTGCGTGGCAAAAACTGTGATAGCCTCGACGTCGTCCTGTTCGAAGCCATATGCCACTTCGTGGGCGACGAACAGCACGCCCAGCAATTCATTGCGGGCAACCAGCGGTACAACCAGCAGGCTCCCGATGCCGTGCTCCGGGCGTGCACGCACTCGATGATCGATCAGGGCCTGCTCCAGCAGCAGGGACTGCCGCCGCGTAGCGACTTCCTGGTAGAGCGTTCCGATATCTACAAGCGTCTCCGGCGTTAGTCCCATCGGCAGGTTATAAGCGGCGACGATTTGAGGACGGAAGGTCTGTTGAAAGTCGGGCAGTACCAGCCAGGCGGCCCGGGCGACGCCTGCTTCTACCGGTAGCCGAACGATCGTTTCGGCCAGCCGCTTCGTGTCGAACACCTGGCTGACCAGCTGCATCAGGGCATGCAGCGCGGCCAGCTCATCCACTTTCCGTTGAAAGGCACCGGTTGTGGGTAAGTGAAAGAGTAACGATAGAAATGAGGTCACCAGATACAGAATGCCAAAAGCCAGGCTCAGATTGACAAAGCTGCTCAGCGCAGGACTATAATGCCAGAGGTATGCATGTGCGGGACCACTGGTAAAGGCCAGTGTGCCCGATAAAGCGAGGGTGGCAAGGACCGTCAGCCCCAGGTTGACCAATTTCTGCCGGAACGTAAGGTACAGAATCCAGGAAACGCGAAACGCATTGCGAAGCATGAGGCCAACTGGGAGGCTCAACAGCAGTGCCAGCACAAACTCTCCCGGTTGAAACAGGTCGACTACCAGCGCCGAAACGGCCATGCTGATCAGCATCCATCGCCAGCTACGTTCACTCTGGCGCGTACGTTTGAACAGTACCAGTCCACGTAGCTGGAGCAAAAGCCAGAAGGCCAGCAGGGCGCCAAACAGCGCCAGCGCGTTCATCTGGGCGACGGCGGCCCACGTCAGCGGCACACCGGTGCCATACGCAAAGCCGGCTATTTCTCCGGAAAGCATTAGATCGGCTGAAGGGCGCCCAATGCGTAGCAACAGATAACCGATGCCCAGGAAAAGCAGCGCCGTAATCGTCAGGCTCCAGAAGGTTCGTGTCGGAGCCGTACCACGCTGGTCCGTCTCACCCCAGAGCAACAGCCAGAGAGCTCCATAGGTGATCAGCAGGAGGCTGTCATAGTAGAACAGGCGAATCCAGGTCGAAGGTGGTGTGCCTGATTTCCACACCAGTACATGAAAGATTACCGACAGGGCGTACCCCATCCCGAAGAACGGCAACAGCAAAGACAGGCGCGTGCGCCGTTGTTGAAGCAGCTTGGCCGTCTGTTGCAGTGAAGGGATCGTCACGTTGCGGATCATGCAAACCCGAAAAATGCTTAACGCAGCGCGTAAAACATGACAACAGCCTGCCCGAGTCCGACTGTCTGCATCATACTGAAAAAGGCGGGCGATTGTTACGCTTTTTCTATAAAAGCTAAACGTACCAGTAGGAGCGTTGCGTATGGTGCCGTAACTTTCAGGTGCCAGCGTACGTACGCCGGATTCAGCGTTGTAAGAGCCTGCCATGTCGCGCACCACCCTGATACGTTGGCAGCTTACTGTCCTGATTTTATTGATGTTGCTGGTGGGCCTGCGGGCCTGTCAGCGCCGAGAGCCTCCGCTTAGCGAGATTGTCGTGTTTGCCGACATGGTACCCGGTATGCTCTATCATCGGGTGCTGGTGGTAGAGCGTCCGGTTCGGCTGTTGGTGGAAGGCCTTGGCGCGCGGGCAGATGCGTCTCCGGAGGCCCCGCCGGTAGCGTATGGGTGGTTGCTACGCACGGCAGACCGGCGCGTTGTCTGGCAAATGCGGCCGCCGTCCGGTACGGAATCGCTGCGTTTCCGTGTGCGCGATACGCTGCAACTGGCCCCGGGACGCTACGAGGTTTTCTTCACGACGCAGGGCGATGCGCCCCGCCGATCCGGCTTCTGGGCCTGGCTGATGCCAGAAGCTCCCTGGACACGGAGTCGTCGCGAGTGGACATTGCGGTTTCAGGTGTTGGACGACGTGGCGTCGCTGCGGTTAACAGATGGCCGACCAGTACCTCCCGGGGGATCTGGATTGCTCTGGACGGCCGCACCTATGCCTTCAGCGACTGCGCGCATGGCGTTGCTGAAGGTACGGGCTCCTACGCGTGTTCGCCTTTATGCGGTCGGCGAGTTTGAGCCGGCGCCGGCCGACTATGGGTGGATTGAACGATTGCTTGATGGCCGGCGCATCTGGGAGATGACTTACGCCCGAACGCAACCCGCCGGAGGCTGGCATGGAAACCGGCAGGTGCAAGATACACTCATCCTGACGCCCGGCCTTTATCGCGTCTGGTTTCGGACTGACAACGCGCATGCTTTCGGTAACTGGCGCTTCAATCCACCGTTCGACCCGGCCGCCTGGGGATTGACGCTCTGGCGTCTGCTGCCCGACGATACGACAGTAGGCCTGTGGGATCCCTGGCAGTATTTGCAACCCCGACTGCGGCTTACCGCAGTCGGGAATAACGAAAACCGCAGGGCTGACTTCGAAGTAACGGACACCACGACTGTGCTGATTTATGCGCTGGGTGAGCTCGGCTCCCGGAACCGGCGCTATGACTATGCCTGGCTGGCCGATAGTACAGGAGGAGTGATCTGGGAGATGCAGCGTAGCCGTTCGGTGCCGGCCGGTGGTCATCCAAATAACCGTCTGGAGGTTGCTGCCCTGCGGTTGTCCCCCGGACGTTACGCGCTGCACTACCGCACAGACGACTCACATGCCTACGGCGACTGGCGTAACGGACAACCAGAATATCCTGAACGCTGGGGGGTAACCCTGTTTGTGCTGTACCCGGAAGCCGCCGCCGTGCAGGTGCTGACGCCCGTCGAACCGTCACCCCTCGACGGTCCTTCACCCACGACCGTTGCTCCGCTGGCTGAGGGCAAGCTTCTGGTCGATCTGACACGCATCGGCAACAACGAGCATCGCGTTCAGGGGTTTACCCTCGACCGCCCCACCCGGCTGCGTATTCGAGCAGTTGGTGAGCTGTCGATCAGCGGCCGGTATGATTATGCCTGGATCGAACGTGCCGGCACGGGCGAAATTGTCTGGGAAATGACCTGGGAACATACGCGTCCGGCCGGCGGTGATCCGCGAAACCGTCTGATCGATACGACGCTGACGCTACCGCCCGGATCGTACACGGCGCATTTTCAGACTGATTTTTCGCATGCCTATGGACAGTTCGAATATCCTGCACCCAACGAACCCCAGGCCTGGGGGCTCCGGATTGAGCGTCTCAATCAGTGAGCCAACGGTTGAAGTGATACTGCCTGTCCCTGAGGCGCGTCATGAGCCGCTGATGATTCAGCTTGACGCCCTGGGCTTCGAAGCGTTCTGGGAAGAGGCCGATCAGCTGAAGGCCTACATGCCCGCCTCCCAGTGGCGGGCAGCTGTCCGCGAAGCCGTGCGTGAGTTACTGCGTCGCCAGGGCCTGTCCGATGCGATCAAGGTGCGCAGCATCGAACCGGTAAACTGGAATGCCCGATGGGAAGCGCAATTGCGACCTATCGCGGTGGGACCGTTTCTGGTCAAACCAAGCTGGCATGCGGTCCCTGAGGCCTATGCGACGCACATTGTGCTGGAGATCGACCCGAAAATGAGTTTCGGGACCGGTTACCACGAAAGCACCCGGCTGGTGCTGCAGATGCTGCCCGATTGTGTGGAGCCAGGCGCCCGGGTGCTTGACGCGGGCACCGGCACCGGCATCCTGACCATTGCCGCCCTGAAACTGGGGGCCAGCTCGGCCATCGCCTTCGACATCGACCCCTGGGCCGCGGCAAACGCGCAGGAGAACTTTGCCCGTAACGGCGTAGCCGATCGCGTCGAGTTCCGGCAGGGATCTATCGAGGTGGTGCCCGAGCGCGGCTTCGACCTGATCCTGGCCAATATTCATCGGCGCGTTCTCTGCGCGTTGCTCCCGGCCTTTCGGGAAAAGGTGCATCCCACTGGCTACGTGCTCCTTTCTGGGTTGTTGCGTGAGGAGCGCGATCTGATGCTGGAGGCAGCAGCCGCGCATGATCTGGAGCTGCTTCAGGAGGCGACGGAAAATGCCTGGTGGGCCGTCATGTTGAAACGATCGGTCTGAGACCGTGCGGCTGGCTACGATCGACCTGGGGACCAACACGGCGCTGCTCCTGGTGGCCGAAGTAGCCGACGGACAGCTGCAGCCCTGCTACGAAGCCGAACGCTTCGTGCGGCTGGGAGAAGGGCTTGAACGTACGGGTCGGATCGGCCAGCCCGCACTGCGGCGGCTGCGCCGTACCTTGGAAAACTACCGGGAGGTGCTGAAGCGCTGGGCTGTTGAAACGTGCCTGGTGGTTGCCACCAGTGCCACACGGGAAGCGCGTAATGCGGCAGCCGTGGCCAATGTGGTGCGTGAAGTGCTTGGGACGGAGCTGGAAGTCATTTCTGGAGAAGAAGAGGCTCAGTGGAGCCTGGCCGGGGCGCTGGCAGCGCCCGGTATGCCTGCCGGCCCCTGGCTGGTGGTGGACATCGGCGGGGGGTCGACCGAACTGGTGATGGGCGCATACCAGGCTGACGGCACACTCGCCATTCCTTTTGTTCAGAGTCTTCCGCTGGGCACTATACGTCTGACCGAACGCTGCTTTACGGTGTTACCACCGTCGTCCGAGGCCGTTACCGAAGCGCAGCACCAGATTCGAGCAATACTGACCGAGGTGAAACTGCCGCCGGTGGCGGCGTCGTGTGTGCTGGTGGGGGTGGCGGGTACCTGCGTATCGCTGGCGGCGCTGGAAACGTGCCGTTTCCCGCTGACATCGTCGGTTGTACTGCCACGGACAGCCGTGGCTATCTGGCGTGACCGGCTCCTGCAGATGCCAACCGCAGCAGTGCGAGCCCTCTGGCCGGAATTGCTGCATGGCCGCGCCGACGTATTGCCCATGGGCGCTCTACTCCTCCACGAAATTATGGTATGGGGTAACTGGCCGGTATGCTACGTCAGCCCGTTCGGTCTGCGCCACGGTCTGATACTACGCCATCTGGCCCGCCGCTGAGCTGGAACAATTCACGCAGCCCGCGGTCCCAGACACGCTATCTCGAAGCAAGCGAAAACGTACGCGTCATGCCCACTCCCCAGGAAGTGTTGCACGTACTGGCCCGCGTTGTCGAGCCGGAGCGCGGTCGCGACATTGTCCGCCTCAAGATGGTGCGAAATCTCCGCGCCGAGGAGGGCCGCGTTTCGTTTACCCTGGTTCTGAAACGGCCTGATACCGACTTTGCCCGTCAGGCACCTGAGCAGTGTCGAAAGCTGCTACAGGAAGCGTTTGGATCAGATCTGGCAGTGCAGATCGAGACCGATACCGAAATGATCGGGTTGGAAGTGCAGGGAGGAGGGCCGGTGCCCTCCGTGCAGCCTGAGGGTGTGCTGAACTTCATTGCAGTAGCCTCCGGTAAAGGCGGGGTGGGTAAAAGTACAGTAGCCGTTAACCTGGCCGTGGCGCTGGCCCAGCAGGGATACGACGTGGGCCTGCTCGACGCCGATATCTATGGGCCTTCGGTGCCCACCATGTTCGGCGTGCGCGACGAGAAACCCCGGGTCAACGAGCAGCGCAAGATTGTACCACTGGTGCGGCATAATGTGCGGTTGCTCTCCATGGGCTTTCTCGTCAATCCTGAACAGGCCGTGATCTGGCGAGGCCCTATGGTGGCCAAGGCCTTGCGGCAATTTCTGGGGGAAGCCGACTGGGGCACGCTCGATTACCTGATTCTGGATTTGCCACCAGGGACGGGCGATGTGCCGCTGACCATTGTGCAATCTATTGCCCTGACTGGTGCCATTATTGTTTCGACTCCGCAACCGGTGGCGCTGGCCGATGCCCGCAAAGGTGTGGCTATGTTCCGCAACGTGCAGGTCCCCGTGCTGGGTATTGTCGAGAACATGGCCTACTTTTCCCCACCCGATCTGCCCGACCGCAAGTATTACCTTTTTGGACAAGGCGGGGCCCGCCGGCTGGCTGAGGAACTGGACGTTCCTTTCCTGGGTGAGATTCCTATTGAGGAGGCTGTGCGCGAAGGAGGGGATGTCGGTAGGCCCATCGTGCTGGCCGACCCCGAAAGCGCTTCGGCACGGGCATTCTATCGGCTGGCCAGACAGGTGATCGAGCAGGTCAACCTGCGCAATGCCGAGCAGCCGCCCACGCAACGCGTTGAGGTCCTCTATCGCTAACCCGGCAACAATTCGCCAGCTAAGGGGTTTCTCTACCGAGCAGAAGACGTAACGATGCGCGTTATGGCCGATACGAAAACCACGCATGCGGCAGGCCCGATGGCGCCCAATGACCCTGAGCTGCATCGCCGCATCGAGGAAGCGCTCGACATGATCCGTCCCTATCTGATGACCGACGGGGGATCGGTACGCTTGCTGAACGTGACCGAAGACTATGTGGTTGAGCTGGAACTGCTGGGCGCCTGTGGAACCTGCCCGATGAGTCTGATGACGCTTCGTGCCGGAATCGAGCAAGTGCTCAAGCGGGCTGTTCCCGAAATTACCCGTGTCGAAGCGGTTCAGGCTACCAGTTAAATGAGGCCATCAGCTCGGACGGACGCCCTGGCATCGGTCAGGGCTTTTTTATTGAACTATGTGACGGCGATATATCGGTTTCATGGGGTATCAGGTATGCCAGAGGGTATGCCGGCACGATGAAGCTTCAGGGCTTTTCGAGGCGTAGCCATGGCACGAAGCGCCAGCGGCAACCAGGTTCGGGCCGCAGCGAACGCTCCGGCGAGAAGCGTATTTGATAGACATAGGATCGGTCAGGGGACAGCACCAGGGCCACCGGCAGGGCCAGTGTGTCGGGCTCGACGGTCAATGTGCCACTTACGTTGGGACTGAAATGAACTGACACGTCAGACAACCAAATCCACAGGGTATCGTATCGGCCGGGTGAAACCGGGACTGCTTCGAGCAAGGTCCAGGTGTGGAGAGCGGTGGCAGTGAACGTCAGTATGCGGCGAGTGGGGGGAAGCGGCTGGCGTGTGGCGTCCGTATGCTGCAGGGCAAGCAGGTGTAGCGACAGCGTGAGCGTCTGAAAGGGAGCAGGAAGTACTGTATCAGCCTTGAGTACGAGGGTCAGGCGGGCCGGCAGGAGGGTGGTATCGGGTACATGCGGGACGGCTGGACGCGGCGGTGCCATTACGATTTCGCGAGTACCGCCGCAACCTGCCAGTAGGCCGGTCAGTAGTGCGATCAGGTAGCTGCAGCGACCCATCCGAATTCCAGCAAAGGCAGCACGATTTCGGCAAAGCGGGTGACGGTCTGCGTAAAATCGGGGCGCAGTAAGACTTCGTCCGGCACGTCCTGCGAAACGAGGCAGGAATGCCATCGCAAGTATGGGGCTACCGGACGTCCAGCGGCCGCTTCAAAGCCCCGGGGCATACGCTTGAGCATTGTGTCGGTCTTCAGGGGCAGGTCGTGGGCCTGGAGATGACGGACGAGCTCCAGAAACGTTTCGCTTTCCTGTAGCATGCGTTGACGCCAGCGAAGAAGAAAGGCAGGGCCGGGCTTCCAGAAGCCAGCAGCCAGAAACGAGGCACCGGGCTCCACATGAATATATACCACCCCCAGTTCTCGCCGGCTGCCTGTGCGGGAGAGTACAGCTCCGATATGTGTTTTGTAGGGGCGTTTGTCTTTTGTAAAGCGCGTATCTCGATAAATGCGAAACAGGCCCTGTTCCGGATCCCCACGCAGCGGCCGTCCTTTTCGTGCCAGTTCGCGCCCTACTTCGGCTACCAGGCACTGCATGGGCCAGCGCACTTCATCTTCGTAGATCGCCTTTCGGGGTCTGAACCAGTCGCGGCGGTTGTGTTGCTTCAGTGCTCGCAGAAAGTCCAGCGCTTGAGGCCGGAAGCCCGGAAACGGTGGAAAATCAAAGGAAAGCGTCATGTCGCGGTCTGCAGGTAGCGCCAGGTCAGGTAAGCCATAAAGCCCGGTGCGATGCGCAGCGCCTCCTCGTCGATGGTAAAGCGTGGGGTGTGTAGTCCATGTATGATGCCTTTTTCCGGATTGCCGGTGCCAATGCGGTAGAAACAGCCCGGGCACTTCTTCAGGAAATAGGCAAAGTCTTCGCTGGCGAACCAGGGTTCGAGTTCAACCACTCGGTCAGGGCCCACATATTCGCGGGCGGCTTCACGCACAAGTGCTGTGGGTTGTTCATGATTGTAGAGAGCTGGATAGCCGACAACGATTTCTACGTCCGCTTGCGCGCCGAAGGCGCGGGCCGTCTGTTCGGCGACCCGCCGGATGAGCGTGTGGGCTCGGAACCGCCAGTCTTCGTCCATTGTCCGAAACGTACCTTCCAGGCGCACAGCAGTGGGAAGCACGTTTGTGGCCCCCTCGGCCAGTACCCGTCCGATCGAGAGCACCGTGGGCACGTCGGGTGGTGCATTGCGGCTGACGACGGATTGCAATGCCACGATAATGTGGGCTGCTACGAGCACGCCATCGGCTTGCAGGCGATGTGGGGCGGCGGCATGTCCCCCTTCGGCACGAACCGTGATATAGAGCTCATCGGCCGAAGCCATGTACATGCCCCTACGTACGCCGATGGTCCCGACCGGCAGGTCCGGTTGCACGTGCTGGGCAAAGACAGCCGACGGGGCTGGCATGCCATCGGAGGCCTCCAGCACGCCTTCGTGGATCATGGCCTGGGCTCCGCCGGGCAGTTTTTCTTCACTGGGCTGAAAGACCATGCGCACCTGGCCACGTAGCCGATCGCGCAGGCGCGACAGGATCATGGCCGTGCCCAGTAGCGAAGCGGTGTGCGCATCGTGTCCGCAGGCGTGCATCTTGCCAGGATGACGTGAGCGAAAGTCGAAATCGTTTTCCTCCTGAATGGGCAGGGCGTCCATATCGGCGCGGAGCAAGACCGTCGGGCCGGTTTCGGTACCGCGCAACGTGGCTACCACGCCGGTGCGGGCTACGCCGGTCTGGAGCTCCACGTCCAGCGGCTGAAGCGTTTCGACCACCAAGCGGGCAGTCTCGTACTCTTCAAAGGCCAGCTCCGGGTTTGCGTGAAGAATTCGGCGAAGCCGGAGCACTTCTGGGAAGATTTCTTCACTCAGGGCCTGGATCTCACGTAACATAGACGTCGCTCAGTTAAAACCGGTCCCGGTAACCGGTGGACGGTTGTCCTGGTTGGCTACCTGCCAGGCTGTCCCAAAAATGAGCCGCACGATGCGCGCCATGCGGTCGTAGTCGATCTTGTGCGGCTCGTCATCTACGCCGTGATAGTCTTCATGGGTACCGGTGAAGAAGAAGATGAACGGAATGCCGTGTTTACCAAAGTTCCAATGGTCTGAGCGCGCGTAGAATCGATTAGGGTCGTCTTTGCTGTTGAAGCGTTCATCAAGCACAAGGTGCGTACCGGTGATTTCATTCACGCGCAGGTTGATCTCGTGCAATTCCTGTGAGATCAGGTTCGAGCCAATGATGTACACGTAATTGGAGTCACCTTCCCGAGAGGGATCATGGCGGCCGATCATGTCGATGTTCAGGTTGGTCACCGTGCGTTCAAGCGGAAAGACCGGCTCATGGTCTGTGTAATAGGCCGAACCGAGTAATCCTTTTTCTTCGCCCGACACGTGCAGGAACAGGATGGAGCGGCGAGGACGATAGCCGTCGCGGACGGCCTGCATGAAGGCTTCGGCGATTTCGAGCAGGGCAACGGTGCCCGTTCCGTCGTCGTCGGCGCCGTTGTAGATGCCGTCGCCCTTGGCGGTCGGGTCGGTGCCCACATGATCGTAATGGGCTGAAAGGATCACCACCTCGTTTTTCAACAGCGAGTCGGCTCCTTCGATATAGGCCAGCACGTTTTCGGTTTGCGCCTGAAAGGTTTCCTGTACAAGCTGGCTTTGTACTGTCACATCGGGCACGGTAAAAACGATAGGTTGCCGACCTGCGTCGATCTGCTGTTGCAGTTCGGCAATGGTATGGCCGCTTGGAGTCAGCAGGGCGTCGGCCAAGCGGCTGCTGATTACCCAGATCGGCGGAAGCTGGAAGCCCTCCGGTCGGGGTGGGGTAAGCGAGAGGCGACCAACGCGGGTACGCACCCGCAGGGCAGCGCGGGCAGCTCGTTCGGCCAGCGATTCGGTAGTGCGCTGGGAACGATCGCCTACCAGGAGCACTCCGGCTACGCCAGCCTGCAGGGCCTGGCGCAGCTTGAGGAATGGTTGGGTTGTCCAGCGTGAAGGTCGACCATCTGGCGTCAACAGGCTGGTCGAATCGTTTGCCATCGGCTCGTCAGCCAGAATCATCAGCCAGCGGCCCGTCAACTCAATGCTGTCGGCCGCCAGCGCGGCGTAGTCGTCGTAGCCCAGCGTCGAATCGGCAATGCCGTAACCGCCGAAGACCAGGCCACCGGTGCTTTCCGAACGGCTACCAAGCCACAGGTAGCCGTTCGGATCGGCCTGTTCCGGCCCGAACGACAGCACGGTCAGCGTGTCGCTACCCTGGAACGCTGTCAGATAGGCTCCCTGTAACCGCTGACCATAGACGGTGAAAGGCTGAAAGTAGGCTTCTGGTGCATAGGGATGATCGGGGTGCAGGGTGCCGGCAGGTTGGAGGCCCAGCTTGCGGTACTGGCTGGCCAGGTAGTAAGCGGCCAGTTTCTGACCACGCGTAGTGGTTTCGCGTCCTTCGAAGTAGTCCGAGGCCACAATAAACAGGTGTGCGGCCAGTTCCTCGGGTGTGATGGTGGCCTGGTAGCGCTGCACAAGGGCTGGATTGGCAAACACCGTGGGTGTGGGAGCTGGGCGCTGGCTCTGAGCCTGCAACCACAGAGGCCAGCCAATAAGTACCATCCAGCAAACTGCAGGAAACCGTCGTAGCATAGCCAGTGCAAGGCAGTTGTGGATCAAAACGAGATGCTCTAAGATAGTATCCCCTCAGCACCGATGCATAGCCTTTTTCAACCTACCCGTTTACGTTTGTTCAGATAGGCCATCAGGGCAGTGTCATAAGGCTGACCGGTGTCAAGCTCGACAAAGTCGATGCGATGCTCCAGACAGCGCCGACGAAACTGTTCGGTAAAAGCCTGCACAGCCTGCACGTAGGCCTTCCGAAACTGCGCTGGATGCAGGGTTAAGGCTTCGCCGGTTTCTACATCGAAGAGGCGAAGCGGACGATCTGGCAGTTCAAAATGTCGTTCCGTAGCCCCTTCCAGTACGTGGAACATCAGCACTTCGTGGCCACGGTGTCGCAGATGGCGCAAGGCGCGTAGTAGCTCATCGTGCGTCGACAGGTTATCGAACAGATCGGTGATCAGCACAACAAGTGCCCGGCGGTGGATACGCTCGGCTACTTCGTGGAGCACCGATGCCACGGCCGTGCGTCGTGTTTCGGTCACCTCCCGCCGTACCAGTCGTTCCAGATGAACCAGCAGCGTGTGCAGGTAACCTGGTTTGCTTCGGGGGGGAAGCAGGGTATGCACCCGTTCGTCAAAAGCGATCAGGCCGGTGGCATCCCGCTGGCGTAGCATGAGAAAGTGGAGGGCGGCGGCCAGATAGGCCCCGTATTCAAGTTTGGTCAGAGGCGCTCGGTACCGATAGCGCATCGAGGGCGACGTGTCGAGCACCACATAGTGCCGCAGGTTCGTCTCTTCTTCGTACTGTTTGACGTAAAAACGGTCTGTCTTGGCGTATACCTTCCAATCAATATGGCGTAGCTCATCGCCCGCATTGTAAGGTCGATGTTCGGCAAATTCCACTGAAAAGCCATGATACGGACTGCGATGTAATCCAGTGATAAACCCCTCAACGATCAGCCGTGCCCGCAACTCCATGTTTTTCAGACGCGAAAGCACGGCTGGATCAAGGTACTGTAGGGCAGGTAGACGCGGCACGGTACGTATGGGTCGATGGCAACTAACAAAAGAAGTTTTAGAATCCGGCACAGGTCCGGGTTCCTGAAGAACGATCCAAAGGACCATTTTCCTGTTAGGATGTTAAAAACGGTGCAGCATGTGCAATGGCCCGTTGGAAAGTAAGTGCTCTTCGGCTCTGTTCTTCAGGACACCACACCGGGGCTTACCGGGATTGTTGCCGTCGCTATTTGATCGGGCCAAGCATCAGGTAAAAACATCGGGCGCACAGGCCGGTCGGTTTATCTCTCCGGGGCGCCTGTTCAGATGGATGAATCACGGGAGGAGGGGCCATTGGATGGCTTCACTGGGTTCATCGTTCGAAATGGGATCCTTTGAGCGGGCCTGCGCGTGTGGCCGACAGGAGACGCTATCTGGTCAAACGAACAACCCATATGGAAGCCCGGGATCGCATTAAAGCACAACTTATGGACGAGGCCGACCTGGATCGTACGCTTGAACGTATGGCCCGGCAGATCATTGAACGGGCAGCACTCGACGCCGGTGGTCAGGAGCGTCTGGCCCTGGTTGGTATGCAAACGCGCGGTGTGTATCTGGCCCGCCGTCTGCAGGCCAAGATTCGAGCGGCGGCCGGGCTGGAAGTCCCTGTCGGCATTCTCGACGTGACCATGTATCGCGATGACGTGCGTTTGCGGGCGCATCAACCTGTAGTACGTCCCACGCATATACCTTTTGATGTGACGGGACGTCACCTGGTACTTATCGACGATGTGATCTATACGGGCCGCACCGCGCGGGCTGCACTGGACGCGCTCATGGACCTGGGACGGCCGGCTGCTGTCTATTTGCTGGTGATGATTGACCGTGGCCTTCGCGAGCTGCCCATCTGCCCGGACATTGTCGGGCGCCAGGTGCCCACCCTCCCTGGCGAAGAGGTGCGCGTGCGGTTGCGTGAGGTGGACGATCAGGAAGGCGTGTGGCTTGTAGAAACACCCCGTGTGCCAGCGCCATGATTTTTAGCGGGAATCTCAAAGAACAAAGGCCTCTCTTGTCGGATCTTTAACCGCCTATATACGCTGTCAAAGCGAAGCTTTGAGCTGCTTCTTCGAATCGGAAAACCTACAAGAGCATGACACGCAGGCAGAGCCTGGCACGATGGATCGGGCTATTGTTGGTGTTCGTGGTGGCCGGATGTGGCCGTAATGGCGAAAGGGCAGAAAGTCCGGTGCGGGTTGAGCATTTTCGCTATCAGGAATTGCCCGGAGGAACGCGGATCGTTACCGGCGTGGTCCGTAACCTGACGGATCAGCCAATTGCCAATCTGCAGCTCGAAATCGGCCTCTACGACCGTCACAATCGGCTGATCGGTACAATGCAGGTCCCTGTCCAGAATATTCCACCCCAGGGGCACAAACGCTTTCGCCAGCCACTCGATACCGATCAGGATGTGCGGGGGGCCCGCGTACGTAGCGTGCTTGTGCTCTGAGCTAAATCAGAGCGGTCACCGTTTGGTGTGTTGCAGGCGCAGGCAAAACGACTATGGCATGCGTCGGGGCGAACAACCCGCAGATCCTGCGATGCCACTGACGTCTTACATGATCCGGCTTCGTCGAAAAGATTGTCGGGGTATTGCGCACCAACATCAGCCGGAAGCTTATTGCGTGGCCTCTGCAAGCAGAACGTATGGTAGTCGTGATCCCTTTAGTGTAATGCTGCGCCAGGATTGGGGGGCAGCAGGGGCTCGTTGTTGCGTGTGACCGATTCGTTTGGATACGTAGGGTTACCTATCGTAACGCGCCAGACAGACCGCCTGGAGGAAGCGAAGCGTTACGTCTCTTTATTAAATGGACAGCTTTTGAAGGTTTGTGACGGGGGAGCAGTCGTGGAGGACGCAACTGGCACATCCTGTGCAACAGAAAAACGACGGGTTTTCGAAAGAGACCGTACAGGACCGAAAGAAAAAAATCGTCCGACCATTTAAGAGGTCGGACAGACGGTCGATACCTACCCAGAAGCCTGTCAACAGGAAAACCACCAAACATCCGTTAACCAAACAGGAGGCTCGTCATGGGTCAGCAACAGCTTTTGCTCCTTGTGCTGGGCATGGTGATCGTGGGCATTGCGGTAGTGGCCGGCATCCAGGCATTTTCCGAAGGGAAAGCCAAGGCCGACCGTGATGCGGCGGTCAGCGATGCTATGCGGTTGATTTCGGACATCCAAGCCTGGATGTTGAAGCCCAAAGCCTTTGGAGGTGGGGGCGATTCGGGAGACTGGAGCAACGTGAGTTTTCAGGCGATCGGAATTCCTTCTTCCAGCCTGGATAACAACGGACGCTATCTTACCCTCAATGGGTGTTATGCGTTGAGTGGGAATACCACGGCCGCTACGCTGACAATTTATAGCCTTACAACCGTCGATGGCGAGCGCGTCTGTGATGCCAACACCACCATTGCTACGGTGACAATTGACGGTACGACGCCCGACGATATTGCCTGGAGCTATGCAACGAACAATAACAACAACAACTAAATAATTAGTTTGTAGAGCCTTTCGTAGTAAATCCGGCGGCGTTCTGTGCGGGGGAAGGCGCCCCGGCGGGGCGCCGCCGGACGGTTTCAGGCCGCCTCTACGGGAACGACTGGCCTGGTTTGCTATCCATTTTGTGTTGCAGGTATCGAAAATGCCCGTTCGTGAGTTTCGCTTCAGTGGGGTCAGCATAAGCGGGGTGCCCGTGCAGGGAACCGTACTGGCTCCTTCGATGCGGGCAGCCCGTAAAAAGCTGGCTGAGCTGGCTCGGAAGCATAACTTCCGTCCTCAACTCTTGCAGCCGCGCCGCACGTTTATCTATAAGGTGCGGCACCCCAGTGGCAAGGTCATTACCGGAGAACAGAAAGCGTATACAGCCGAGGAGCTGGCCCAGGCCCTGCGCAAGATGGGCCTGGAGGTGATCCGCATTGAACGTAAGATACTCGACCTGCAGCTCAAGCCGCCACGGACGGACATCATTATGTTCGTACGTCTGGCGGCAAACCTGCTTCGTGAAAAGCTCCCCTTCGACGAAGTCCTGAATCTGCTGGTCAACGATATCTCGTCGAATTCGCTGCGCCAGGTGATCCGCGACCTGAATGCCGACCTGAAGGCAGGGATGGAGGCGCAGCAGGCATTCATGAAGCATCAGCACATTCTGGGCAAGTTTACAGCCTACATGCTTGGCCTGGCCTCGAAAAGTGGCAACATGGCCGAGATTTTTGAATCGACCGCACGCTTCTTAGAGCGTCAGAATGAGTTTCGCAAGAGCATCCGCAGTGCAATGATCACTCCGGCCATCACGATTATCGCGCTGGTGGCCACGTTCATCTGGTATGTGTGGTACATTTTCCCGATGACGGCCGGGCTACTGGCCGACCTGGGTATGGAATTGCCCCCGATGACGGCAGCGACCATGAAGTTTTCGCAATGGCTGGATCGCAATATCCTGTGGCTGACGCTCAGTTTTGCGGCGGTCGTGCTGGGATTTGTGGCGTTTGCGCGTTCAGAAAAAGGGCAACTCATCGTCCATCGCTGGCTCATCAAGTTACCGCTCATCGGGGGGCTATTGCACAAGCTGAACATTGAGATCTTCTGTCGGGTCTTTGCCATCCTGTATTCCCATAGCGGCGAAAACATCAGCGTGATCAAGATCGCCGCCGAGGCCTGCGGTAATCGCTATATGGAGCATCGAATCAAGACGGTTACGGTGCCACTGATGGTGGCGCAGGGGGTGGATCTGGTACGGGCTATGGAAGCCAGCGGCGTCTTTACGCAGATGGCACTGGCCCGCTTCCGCAGTGGAGCGGAAACGGGGAACGTGCGGGGGGCTGCCGAGCAGATGGCAAATTATTACGAAAGCGAGACCACCCTGAAATTGAAGGCGGTTGTGGAGGGGGTTCAGACGGTCATTGCCATCCTGATTACGATCGCTATCGCCATCCTGACCATTATTTCCTCTGAAGTGGCCCTGATTCAGCCATCAACAACCGACCTGATGCGAATGGGGGGCTGATGAGGCGCAAAAGGGACTTCGTCATGATCGACATACGGCCAGGAAAAATGCATGCCCCGTAGGAAACGCCTGTTAACAGGCCAGACACGATGGGGGAGTCTGTCCGGATAAAGGGACATTGAGGTTGGGCAGGTGCTTCCCGGGTATGCATCTGCGGGCAGGGCAGAGAGAGCAGGATATCAAACCACGCGCAAGCGCGCCAGAACGATCAAGCGTATGGGCTGGAGTGATCTGTTCGGGCGCCGCCGTTCGCATCGTGAGTGGAACGAGGAGCTGCGGCGGCTGAAGTTCGGGAAAGCGGACGCTTCTGAAGAAACACCATCGCCCGATGCCGCCAGGCAGTCCGCTGCCAACGACAAGAAAGCGCAGGGGGCTGCGTCGGAAGCGACCGGCCAGAACACCCCACGGCACCATGAGGACGCGCCACTGACCCAGTTGTGGCTGGAGATGGCCGGTGATGGACATTCCAAGTCGTTGCCGGCGCTGTCCGATGCATCGTTGTCGGCTTCGCAGGAAGCCGTGGAAGACACGCAGGCCACCGGGGAAGCCAATCAGACTGCTGAGCTGGCTGATGACATGGCGGCTACCGGAGCCGTGTCGGCTCGGCCACAGGCGAGTCAGTCTAATGCGTCGTCGGGACACCCTTCCCTGCGTTCGCCATCGTCCCGATCGCAGACAGAGGCTCATGATCCCCTGTCTGCGGAACGTGACCATAGCCGTCTCCATTCGGGTACAGGCGACTCTCGGACTGCCACTTTTGCTGAAGGAGGGAGCCTGTCCGAGCTGGCTGAAATGTTCGAAGACGAAGTGGTGGTGGCGCTGCTCTATGGGGGGGCTGTGCGTCTGGATCAGATTGCCCGGGCGATCGTTCTGCGTCGCCGCCAGTCTGCACCGACACTCTGGCGGTGTTTGCTGGAAGTCCCAGATGTGGACCGCGAGGCCGTGCTGGCTGAAGCTGCCCGCATCGGCGGTATCGCACCGGCTCCGGTGGATGAAGAACGGCCTTCTGTAGAATTCATTAAGGCCATCTTGTTACTCTTGCCGCCTTCAGTGCAACATGCCCTATTCGAATGGCAGTTGCTTCCCTGTGGATTTGCCCAGGGGGAGAAGGACGAGGGGCGCGTGCTTCTGCTGGCTACCTGCGATCCCACACGTCCGGAGCTGGAAGCGTGGGTCCAGCAGTTGCCCCTGGCCGTCGAGCTCCGGTATGCTCCGGAACGTATCCTGAAAAAGCGGCTGGCCGAACTGGAAAACTTCCGGCCACCTGTACCGAGCGCAGACCAGTTGCCAACTTCATCGGTGGCTGCAGACACCTCGACAGCAGGTTCCGCAGAAAAACAGAGTGACCCTGCAGTAAAACAATCGCTTGAGATGCCGGTGTCGGTGGAGGGGGAGTCGGACGCCCAACCCGACACTGGTACCCCCAATGGGCCGGAGACATCGGCGGTCGAAGTACGGTCGGACAACAAAAGCGCTGAAACAGCCAAGCTCACAGGTACAGCAACCACTTCTGGATGGTCCGCAACCGAAAACGCATCGGACGATCAGCCGGAAGAAGGCGAGGTCGCCTGCGGAAGAGATGAGTCTGGTGGCTCCCAGTCTTCTGTTGCTGCGGATGAGGCAACAGACCAGGAGGCGGTTGTTGATTGGGCTTCGGAACGGCACGCGGTGGACGAACTGCCGACGAAAGCGGGCCTTGAGCAGGAAACTGGCTGCGCCGATGGGCCCCCATCGGAACCTGCCGCGGCAGAAGCACAGGCTGCAGCCGCATCAGCAACAGCATTGCCTGAAGTTACAATAGAGACGATAGAGCCGGCATCCGAGGCAGCGGGTGGAGACAGCGAACAGGTAGAAGATACTCCCTCGATCACCGACAGCGAAGCGGAAGAGACGCCTGCCTCGGTTCAGATCGTACTGGATGATCTACCTGAGCTCAAAACGGCTATCAGCCGAGACCGGGTAGTGAGCCGGTTGCTCGAGAAGGAAGTGGTGGCCCTGCATCAGGTCTATCAGGCCTATCAGCGACAGCAGGATGAAGGGTTGAAAGAGCCCCTCTGGCGCGTGCTGGCGCAGAGCGATCATGTGCCGCAGGATGCCATTTACGAAGAGGCCGCACGGTTGTACGCCTTTCCTCTTGCCCGATTGGAGCCGGGCAAGCCCAGTCCAGAATTTGTGCGCTCGGTTATGGATACCTTTGAAGAAGAGGTACGCGAGCGTCTGATTGCCCTTCGTGTCGTGCCCTTTGAGGTCGACCTGGATGCCCAGACCGGCGCGGTCAAACTCGTCCTGGTCACCCATGATCCCATGCGGCCTGAAGTGCACCGCCTGATGCATCGACTCAAGCTGGAGCGCTTCGAGCTCCAATATGCACCGCAGGGCGTCATTATGCAGGCATTGCTGGAGGCTTATCCACGGCGCAACGAATACCTGGAACGTGTTCAGGAAGAAGAAGCCTATGATCTGGGCACCAGCTATGAGGCCGAGACCGAATTGATCGATGAGGACGCCTTAGAGGCGGAGATCAACCGTTCGAAGCTGATCAACCTGTTCGAGGCTACGCTCGTCGAGGCCGTCCGACAGGGCGCCTCCGACATCCACATCTTCCCCAACAATGAAAAGAAGGTCGAAATCCATTTTCGCATTGATGGTCGGCTTACGCGCTGGCACGTTGAGGATAAGGTGCATCCGGAGGCGCTGATCGCAGTCATCAAGGACCAGGCCATCAATGTGGATCGCTTTGAGCGCGATGCGGCGCAGGACGGTTTTATTCAGCGCTGGATCGACGATCACCTGATCCGCTTCCGCGTCTCCGTGCTACCGATCGCCAATGCACTTGAAGACCTGCGCTCTGAATCCATCGTTATCCGCGTGCTCGACGATCGCAAGGTCATCAAAGACCTGCGCCTGCTGGGACTGAACAAAAAAGCACTGGAACGCTTTGAGCGGGCCATCCGCCAACCCTACGGCATGGTGATCGTCACCGGACCCACCGGCTCCGGGAAAAGCACCACCCTCTACGCCGCCCTCCACCAGGTCGTCAGCCCTGAAGTGAACGTGCTGACGATTGAGGATCCGGTCGAATACATCATTCCCGGTGTGCGGCAGATCAAGCTCAATCACAAGCTGGGCCTGGAAGATGCGCTGCGGGCCATTTTGCGGCACGACCCCGACATCGTGATGGTCGGCGAGATGCGCGATCGACAGACGGCCGAGCTGGCCATCAAGCTGGCCAATACGGGGCATCTGACGTTTTCGACG
>JAUZRN010000029.1 GCA_030950375.1 Rhodothermus sp.
TGAACACCCGGCTACTATGACCCATTCCGATGTTCCTCCAGAAGAGCAACGCCGCATCGGCATTCGTGAAAACCTGATCCGTCTCTCTGTCGGCATTGAACACCCGGCCGACCTCATCCTGGATCTGGAACAGGCCCTGGAGGCGGTGTAACTAAAAGCGCCCCTGCCCGTTGAGGGCAGGGGCGCTTCGGTTGTGCGAAAGGGGGGACTCGAACCCCCACGGCCTTGCGGCCACGAGATCCTAAGTCTCGCGCGTCTACCAGTTCCGCCACTTTCGCACATTTTCCATTCGGGAATTAAATATATTCCAGAAAGGAGAGAGGTTCCAGTCGTTCGTGGGGGTGAAGTCTGGTTGATCGTTATTTTTGAAACGGACTTTAAACAATAGCGATTTCCGATGAAGTCAGCTGCACGCTTACTGTTACCCTTCAGCCTTGTGCTGCTTATTGGCTGTGCAACCAGTCAGCCTACTGCGACAACGCAGCAGACCTCCCCGATCCCGGTACCGCCGCCTCCACCTACGGTACCCGAGGCCCCGCTGTCGCCGCAGGGGACCCCGGCGCTGGATACCGTACGGGCTGGCCGCTTTGATAACGGTAAGATGTGGACGTTCGAGGATCCTCCGATCGATTATTTTGCTGAAGCCTATGGTTTTCGACCTGATTCGGCCTGGTTCCGAGAAGCGCGGTTGGGTGCGTTGCGCATTCCGGGGTGCTCGGCTTCGTTTGTTTCGCCCAATGGGCTGGTCATGACAAACCACCATTGCGGTCGGGAGGCGGTGGTCGCTGTCAGTCGCCCCGGAGAGAACCTGCTGGACAATGGTTTCTATGCGCGCGCCCTTGAAGAGGAACGCCACGTCGAAGATTACTATGCCGACCAACTCATTGAAATCCGTGATGTAACCGACGAGGTGTATGCCGCGCTGGAAAGGGCTGAGACAGATGCCGAACGGGCCATGGCTCGTCGGCAGGCCATTGAGACTATCGAAAAACGGTTGCTGGAAGAAAAAGGTGGTGAAGAAGCAGGCTATGTCGTCGAAGTGATCTCGCTCTACAACGGGGCCAAATACTCGGCCTACATCTTCAAGCGCTACCGCGACATGCGGCTGGTGATGGCCCCCGAGCTACAACTGGGTTACTTTGGCGGTGACCCGGACAACTTCACCTATCCACGCTACGCGCTCGACGTGACGTTCTTCCGCATCTATGATGAAAATGGCGAGCCGCTGCGCACGCCCCATTACTTCCGCTGGAGTCGGGAAGGGGTCGAAGAAGGTGACGTGGTGTTTGTGATCGGTAATCCAGGGTCGACCAGTCGCCTGCAGACCGTCGCCCAGCTCGAATTCCGGCGCGATGTACTTGAACCTGCTATTCTACGGCTTATTCAGACGCGTATGGCCGCGTTGCAGGACTACCTTCGGGAATTGCCTGACGGGCCGGAACGCGAGGAGATCCGTAACGAAATCTTTTCGCTCAGCAATGCCGATAAACTCTACACGGGACGGGTTAAGGGGTTGCGTGATCCCTATATCCTTGCACGTCGTCGGGATGCTGAACAGCGTTTTCGGGAAGCGTTGCGCCGCGACTCGACACTGGCGCGCACGTACGATCCCCTTTTCGAACGCATGGCCGAGCTGGTTGCACAGCAGCGGGAGTATGCTGCCGAGCTGCAGGCTTTCCTGGCTTTCAATCCGAACAGCAGTCTTAGCAGCACGGCGATGCGCCGGGCTATCCTGGCCTATATCTATCTGAACCGTCAGCAGGCAGGTGCCTCGGACACGCAACTGGCCGAACTGCGCAAGGAGATGCTTTCGGTGGCAGACCAGCCCATACCGGTGCAATGGCGCTACCTGAAGGCACGTCTGGAGGATTTTGTCCGCTATTTGGGCGAAGATAGCCGTCTGGTTAGCCAGCTCTTGCAGGGACGCACACCTGAAGCGGTAGCCCGTCACGTCATCGAGAATACCGTGCTGAGCGATTCGGCACAGACGGCGCAGGCGCTGGCAGAGGGCTCGCTGACCATGGAGGATCCGGCTGTACAGCTGGTGGCGACCCTCTGGCCACGTTTTCAGGCGTTCCAGAGTGCCTGGGCAGGTATTTCAGCGCAGCAGCAGGAGATTGCCAGCCAGCTCGGCCGTGCACGCTACGAGGTGTACGGTACGTCGGTACCGCCGGATGCCACCTTTTCGCTGCGTATCGCCGATGGCGTCGTAAAAGGGTATGTGTATAACGGTACGCTGGCACCGCCGTACACCACCTTCTATGGTCTTTATGATCGGTACTATGCCTTTGGACCAGGCACCGACTGGGACCTGCCCGAGCGCTGGCTGCATCCGCCGGAAACGTTTGACCGCTCCACGCCGCTTAACTTTGTGGCTACGGCCGACATTATCGGAGGCAACTCGGGATCGCCCGTGATCAATCCACGACTGGAGGTGGTCGGGCTTATCTTCGACGGCAATATCGAAAGCCTGCCAGCCGACTACATCTATATGCCCGATCGCGGGATGCGGGCCGTGGCCGTTGATGTGCGGGGCATTCTGGAAGCGTTGGACGAGATCTATGACGCCGATCGGCTGGTGTTAGAATTGACCACAGGCCGGCTGGTGCGCTCCGAGGAGGAAGCCGATGCGCTGATGAACCGGGAAGACTGACCATGGTACGTTGCCGCTGGATTGCCGGAGGGATACTGACGCTGGGACTGCTGAGCCTGCGGTGTGCCGGACCGCGTGAAACGGCTCGGCTGAGCGATGTGCCGCCACTTGTAACGGAAGCCGAAACCACCGCGGTCAGACAAGCAGCAACGTTGTCCGTCCGCTCAGCCATTGACACAGTGCGGGCTGGACGGTTCGACACCGGCCGACTCTGGACCTTTGAGAATCCGCCCCTGGACTACTGGGAAACGACCTATGGCTTTCGTCCCGATTCGGCCTGGCTGGTGCATGCGCAGCGAGGAGTGCTCCGGCTGGTTTTTGAAAGCGGGCGCTGCTCCGGTGCCTTCGTCTCGCCGCATGGTCTGCTTGTAACAAACCACCATTGTACCTGGGAGAGCCTGGACCTGATCGACCGGCCGGGGGAGGCGTTGCTGGAGGAGGGCTTCTATGCCGACTCGCTGCAGGGAGAGCGGCGCCTGCCTGGCCTGTATGCTGAACAGCTCCTGGAAGCACGCGACGTCACGGAGCAAATCGTGCACGGCCTGGAGGAAATTCGCGACGATGTGGAGCGCGAGCGCCTGCGCAATCGCCGCCTGGAGCGACTCAAGCAACAGCTCGAAGCAGAGGCGCGGGATCGTGATACGACACTGCACGTGGAAATCGTACCGCTCTATCACGGCGCCCGCTATACCGCCTATACCTGGCGGCGCTACTATGACGTGCGCCTGGTCATGACGCCTGAGTTGCGTGTTGGCTACTTCGGGGGTGATTTTGACAATTTTACGTATCCACGCTACAGCCTGGACGTCAGCTTCCTGCGCATCTATGGGGCCGACGGGCAGCCGTTGCAAAGTCCCTGGTACTTTCGCTGGAGTACGGAGGGCGCCCGACAGGGCCAGCTTGTCTTTGCCGTAGGCAATCCGGGTGCTACCCAGCGTCATCTGACAGTGAGCCAGCTCGAATTCGAACGCGACTATACGCTGCCCCAGCGGCTCCGGATGATGGAACGCCGGGTACAGATCCTGGAGCGCTACATCCGTCAGCAGCCTGATTCGGCCAACATCTACGGGCTTCGTAGCATGTATTTTGCCCTGAAAAACACGATCAAGGCAACCAAAGGGCGACTGCAGGGATTGCGGGATCCATACCTGCTGGCCCGCAAGCGGGCAGCCGAGCAGGCGCTGCGCGACAGTATGATGGCAAACGACTCGCTGCGCAATTACTTTGGCGACGTATTTATGCAGCTCGAGGCACTGCAGCGCAGCAAAGCGGCGGCTGCACCGCAGACAGCTGCCTTTCAGTTTTTCGGTACAAGTACCCTCCTGAGTTCGCACATCCTGCTGCGCGCCCTTTTTGGCTATGCACACGACCTGATGCGTCAGCGCGGCATCGTGGGCGCTCGATTGGAAGCGTTGCGTCAGGAAGCGCTCAAAATCCGAGACTGGCCGGACTCGGTCGAAGTAGGCTACATCACAGCCCGACTGGAAGAATTACACGATTACCTGGGACCGCAGCATCCGAGTGTGCAACGGCTGCTGGGGGATCGATCACCCGCTGAGGTTGCTCGTGATCTGGTAGCTCGTACCGCGCTGAAGGACTCGGTAGCTTTTGCACGATTGCTGCGCGAAGGCTACCTGAACAGTGAGGATGCATCGGTGCCGGTGATCGAAGTACTGGGGCCCCTGTACTTTACACTCGGCCAGCAGCTTGAGCAGTTTGAGGCCCGGGAACGTTTTCTGAATGCCCGACTGGCGGCGCTACGATTTGCCGTGTACGGGCGTACGGTGCCGTCCGACGGTACCAGCACGCCCCGCATTTCCGATGGCCGCGTTGAAGGCTATCCGTACAATGGAACGCAGGCACCTTCGTTTACCACGTTCTTCGGCATGTATGAGCGCTTTTATAGCTTTCGGGGACGCAGTAGCTGGCACTTGCCGACCCGCTGGCTGACACCGGACACAACATTCCGACGAGACACCCCGATCAACCTGGTAGCCAGCACGGATATTGCCGGTGGCAGCTCCGGTTCAGCGCTGATCGACCAGAATCTGCAATTGGTCGGGGTGGTTTTCGACAGCAACATCGAAGGTCTGGCAGGCACCTACATCTACATGCCTGATCGGGGGATGCGGGCTGTGGCTGTTGATAGTCGGGGTGTGCTCGCAGCGCTGCGCGACCTTTACCATGCTGACCGTCTGGTGGTAGAGCTGACAACCGGCGCGCTGATACCTGAAGAAACGGCCGCCGGAACGGCTACGGTCCGAGACATGGAGTAGGGCAGGCGTCCAGCAGGGTGACGATCATGGGGGTTACGTCCCGCAGGTCATGCGCATGGCGAAAGACCCGGGCCCCGCGTCCATAGGCGATGAGCGGCACCGGATTGCGTGTATGCGTGCGCACACGCAGGTCTTCCAGGTTGCCGTGATCGCTGGTGATGAGGAGCAGATAGTGTGCAGGATCGAGCAGCGAAAGCAGTTCCGTAAAGAATCGATCTAATGAAGCCAGCACCTGTCGGGCCTTGTTCAGCTCCTGGCTGTGCCCCGCATAGTCCGTCAGGAAGTATTCGAAGAAAGTAAAATCATACTGCTGAGCCAGTCTGATCAGGTTGTGGGCGGCTCTGGTTTCGTCGATCGGAGTAACCGGGAAGCCGGCTGCGTGCAGACGCCAGCCTGTCAGGTCGGCGGCAAGGGCTTCGCCACGGGCCAGATCGTCCAGTGTCCGGATTCGGACGCCGGTCTCCTGGCAGCAACGGGTGGTGACACTCCAGCGGTTACGTTGCCGGGCCTGTTCGAAGAAAAGAGGCGGGTAAGCATTGGCAAATGCTACGGAACGACCGCGGTCTTTCAGCCGGCGAAAGAGGTTGTAGCGGGCCAGCACAGAATGGGTTCGGGAATGCGCGTAGGGGCCGTAGTGGCGGCCTGCAATGCGTGGCGCGTTGAAACCGGTCAGCAGCGCGGTCTGGCCGGTGCCGCTCTGGGGGAGGCCCGGTAGGCCCAGGGTGGAGTCCAGCGCGCGGAATACATGGTGCGGCTTGCAGAACCAACGGATCTGGCTTGTCCAGGGCTGGCCGCAGGTGAGCTGTGCCAGACCAGACCAGGCGTCTGCCAGCGGATTGTGCTGATGCGGTTCTCCCAGCCCTACCCCGTCCAGAAAGATGAACAGCACGCGTGGCAGCACCATAGGCTTCAGTTGCTCGGTGAGGGGTGGCGAGCTGCGTGCACCACCCATTCGAAATCGACCGATTCCCGAATGGGATGTACTTCCGGTATGGTGCGTGTGCTGATGCCAAAGACCGACCGATGGGCCTGTACGGCCCAGTCGAGAGCAATCTGTTCGGGCGTATCCGGGCGGGGTTCTATGAAGACTGCTGCGCGGCTCAGGGCTGTCTGAATAAACGCGCGCTGCCGGTCTCGGCGTTCGTTAGGCCGCAGTTCCATGAGAAAAGGGGAGAGCAATAGGCCTCCGGCACGTAAGGTAGCGGTGGCCACGGGACGCATGGGGGGTAGGAGTTGGGCTAACCCGGTATGAGCGATCATGATAGCTGGGTGGGAACGGGGCGCGTTGTGGCAGAGCTTTTGCAAAGCTACATCGAACCCGGAAAGGGCGCCGGTGATCGGGATGCAACCGGTTTTGATCAGGTATAGCGTTAGCTCCTGAGCTTGCTCGTAAGCGGCCTCAGAGAGGGGCGGTCGTGCCAGCAGTGCCACGGTGGGTTGCATCAGCAGCTCCAGGTTGCCATAGGCAAAGAGCAGAAAAGGGCGCTGGTGTGGAGGCAGGGCTTCCAGGGAAGCAGGCCAGGCTTTGTCGTGCGGTGTCAGTACCTGTACCCGTCTGGTGATCAAGTTGGCCAGTTCGGTGCGGGTCTGCGTGAGTAGCTGACGCATAAAGGAAACGTTGAAGAGCTGAGCCAGCAGACGCATGACTTCAGGGCGATGGCCCAGATGGGCCTGAAGGGCCTCGGGGGTGTAGGCATAAAGGGCTTCGAGGCGATCTATATGGCGCACAAGCCACCCTGCTGTCGTCCAGTCGTTGGGCGACAACCGCGCAATCGTCAGGGCAAAAAGGGTAGCGGCTGTCACAGGATCTATGCAGGTAGATTATTGAAAATGTAACGGGTCAAGGTCTGGAAAGCAATCTATTGTTTTATACTTTCTTAGTATCGTCGATATCTGTTACAGAATAAAAAGATGTATCAGAAAAAACTGGCATTTATGCGTCGCTGGTGGTCCTTGTGGAAGGAGCGATCCAGATCGCAAGGGGACTGGGCGCTGGTGCTCAGTGGTGGTGGAGCGCGTTCGGCGTACCAGGCCGGCGTTTTGCGTTACATTGCCGAGGCGTTTCCGGATCGCGCCTTTACGATTCTGACCGGGGTTTCAGCCGGCGCTATCAATGCAGCCCAGCTGGCCAATCATACCGGTACGTTTCCGGAGGCGGCTGTGCGCCTGGTGCAGACCTGGCAGGCTGTTCGTCTTGAGGATGTAATGGAGCCGGAGTCGCGCTGGAAGGTGCTACGCACCCTGCTGCGGCGAGCGCGATCGAATGGCGAACGCCCCCTCCCAGAAGACACGCTGCGCGGTCTGGTAGATAACGCACCACTGCGGGCTTTTCTCAAACGGCATTTACAGACGACCGACGGGCGGTTGCACGGCGTGGCCTTCAACCTGAAACGAGGTACGCTGCGCGCCTTTGCCGTTACCACCACCAACTACTCGACAGGCCAGTCGGTGACCTGGGTAGAAGGCCGCAACATTGAAGACTGGGAACGGCCTGATCGTCGAGGGGTGCGAACGGCGTTGACCATTGAGCATATCCTGGCGTCAGCTGCCCTGCCGCTGGTGTTCCCGGCTATCCGCCTGGGCAATGCCTGGTACGGAGATGGTGGAATCAGTCTGCTGACGCCGCTGGCACCGGCCATTCACCTGGGCGCCGACGCCATTCTGGCTATCTCGACGCGCTACAAACGCAGCCAGGAAGAAGGCGATGCGCACGACGTCGCCGGTTACCCACCGGCTGCGCAGATTCTGGGATTGATGCTCAATGCCATTTTCCTGGACACCCTCGACCAGGATGCGGCCATGCTGAACCGCATCAATCGGCTGGTAGAAAAACTGCCGCCCCATCGGCGTAACGGGCTTCGCCCGATCCGTCTGCTGATCCTGCGGCCTTCCGTGGATCTGGGCAAGCTGGCGGCTAACTACCAGCCTCCTGTTAAAGGCGCCCTGCGTTTTCTTACCTGGGGGCTGGGCGCTACCGAGACGAAGACGCCCGACTCGCTCAGTATGATGCTGTTCGATCCGGACTATATCGCGCAGCTACTGGAGCTTGGCTACGAAGATGCCCGTCGTCAGCACGACCGCATCGCGGCCTTTCTGCAAGGCGCGCCGCGGCGACCACCGGGCAACGGACATCCACAGGCGACCTCGACCATCAGCGGTGCGAAAGCACCACCCGGAGCCCGATAAAAGCGGGTGGTGGAGGAGATGTCGCCTTTGTTCTCGGATCACGCACCGTGACCGCCGACGCGCCGGCAGGCTCCAGACGACCGTCTTTGCCTATTGCCCATTCGGCCACGTTGCCGTCCAGATCATACAGCAACGGAGCATCTGGATCGCTGGTATTGCCCGGTGGGCGCGAACCAACAGGTAGCAGGAGCTCATCCGGTCGAAAGTCAGCCAGCACATCTGCCAGCTGCCGACGCTCGTCTGGATTCGGAGAGTAGCCCAGCCAGTAGGCCAGTGTATTTTCTGAAGGGCCGGCTTTTTGCTGAAGCCTTTCCAGCTCGTCCCGGGTGGGGAGGCGATAGGGTTGCCCGGTCTGACGGCGCAGCCAGGCTACATAAGCACGCGCCTCCTCAGCCGTGATGCCACTGGCCGGATAGTTTTCGGTGCCGGGTGGTACGGGATAGTTCGGACTGAAAGCACGAAACTGGGCCCGGGTGATCTCAAAACGGCTGACCGACAGGGTGTCGTTGATGCGAACCATTTCCGGAAGCAATAGGCCATGCCGCACAACACCGTAGCGGCCGTCGACCGTCCGGGCGATCTGGCGAGCCCGTAGTTGCAGCGCCAGCGGAGCACTTTCAGGCAACACGCGCCGACGCAGACGTTCGGCCATCGAGGTGCGGCCGAACAGGTAGGTGTCGGCCCAGGCCAGATCTTCTTCCATCTTGCGTTTCTGATGGGAGGGACGTTGGAAGCTGTGCGGTTCGTCAGGGTACAGGATGAAACGCACCGGCGCTTTCCCCAGCTGCTGGAGCGCCCGATAGTGCTGCCAGCCCTGTTCGGTAGGCACTGCCGTATCCCGGTCCCCGAAATGAATCAGCGTAGGGGTAACCACACGGTGTAGCCGGAAGAGTGGGCTTTTGGCGATGTAATGGTCCAGACGCTCCCATGGAGGCCCGCCGAAGTATGAATCGTCGAAACGTACGCCAAAAGCACAGTTGCCATAGTCCGAGATCCAGTTTACATCGCCTGCGCCTGGCATGGCCACTTTAAAGCGCTCTGGATATTCGACAGTCAACGCAATGGTCAGAATGGCGCCGTTGGACCAGCCCATGACCCCCAGCGAGTCGGGGTCCACCAGCCCCTGATCGACCAGATACTCGATGCCCTTGATGATATCGGGCAACTCCAGCTCGTAATAGCGACCTTTGATGGATTCGACGAAGGCCAGGCCATGGTGTCCGCTGCCATGATAGTTAGGACGCAGCACGAAGGCGCCACGCTGAGCCCATAGTGGCGGATAAACGGTCCAGTCGGCGCGCCAGGCATCCAGATCAACGCCGCTCGGACCTCCATGGATGACCACCATCAGGGGATGACGACGACCCGGCTGGTAGTTGAAGGGGTAGTAGAGGATCCCATTGATCGTGTCCCCCTCGGCGCCTTCCCAGTAAATCACTTCCGCGCGCGGAATAGGATGATCCTTGAGATAGGTGTTCAGGCGGACAAAGGGACGGACATTATGCAGACGGCCGCGCTGGTAGGTTCCGACCAGGTACTGGGGCAGCGAGTCGGCTCGGGAGTACACAAAAGCAATGGTGTGGCCGTCAGGACCGATGCGGATCGACGTGCTGTGACGCAGTCGTCTGTCCGAAACGGAATGAGCACGCCATCCGTTGGCAGTCTTTTCGTAAAAGCGAGGTTCCATGCGAGGACCGGCCGCAAGCTGCACGTGGAGGCCGCCTGTGGCCACCTGATAGCCCCCATAGCCGACGCCGGCCTCCCAGCCGAGTGGTACCTCAGTGTAAGTGTGCCGGGTAACGTCAAAATAATAGAGCTTCGTAATACCTGCCCCTTCGTTTTCTGGATCTGAAGCAAATTCATCGCTTGCGTAGAAGCCGGTGCCATCGCGTGTCCACACGAAACGGCCCGGGTCAAAATACTGCTCGGCAAAGATCTCGACGGTTTCGTTTCGCTCAAGGTCCAGCAGGTACTGGCGAGGCTGATGCCGTGCGTCGGCATCAACCGGGTGTGGATCGATGCTATAGACGATGTAACGCCCTGTAGGATCAACGGCGAATTCCAGGATTTCCCCTTCGTTTTCTGTCAGGCGCTCTATTTTCTTCGAGTCAAGAGCAATGCGGAAAAGGCGTACCGGATAGAACTCCGTGGTGTCTTCAATAGCCTGTGCATCGTCTTTCTGTTTTTTGCGCTGCTGTTCATCATAGGTGGGTGTTTCACGAGCGGCAAAGATCAGCCGCGTGCTGTCGAACCAGGCAAAGTCCTGCACCGAAACGTCCAGCTCGGTCAGGCGGTAGGGTTCGCCACCAAAGGTGTCGAGCAACCAGAGCTGGTGGCCCACGGCATTGTCGTCGTCGCCGGTTTTTCGGGACGAAAGGAAGGCGATGTAGCGGCCGTCTGGACTCCAGCGCGGATTGCGGTTGTTGCCGCTGCGGGTGAGCTGCACGGTCAGCGGCAGACCATCGGCTCCTTTCCGGTTCAGGTAGGTCAGAAACAGGTCGGTCTCAAAACGATCTTTGTCGAAGTTGGTGCTGCGGCGCACCCAGACGATGCGCTGGCCCTCGGGGTCGATTTCCAGCTCGGTAAGCCTTTCCTGGCGCAGAATGTCTTCGACGGTCCAGGAGCGCCCGGATTGTGCCCGGGCGCAGACAGCAATCAGCAGCAGAGGGATCAGTCCGACACCGATTCGTTGCCTCATCGCGATCACGTATTTTTTCTTCGTTGGGCCAACTGCTTAATCTACAAACGCGATGGCTTCAATGGTGTGGAGCAGGTGGCGGCACAGGTGTAAAAAGAAAGCTTTTTCATTGAAGCGGGCGCCTGGACCCAGGTGCACGCCGA
This sequence comes from Rhodothermus sp., assembly GCA_030950375.1. Lineage (GTDB taxonomy): Bacteria > Bacteroidota > Rhodothermia > Rhodothermales > Rhodothermaceae > Rhodothermus. The sequence continues at coordinate 10,957 of JAUZRN010000029.1, forward strand.
CCTGGCGCAGGTGGTCGGCCGGCAGTGTCCCGAGAAAACGACCCCATCGGGCGCTCCGAATCGATACATAACCGTCGTTGAGACCTTCGTGTCGATGGATATAGCGGGCCAGTGGGGCAATACAGGGGGTGATGGGGACAGTAGTTCCCGGACCAGCCATGCCGGCCCATGAAAAGCAGGGAACGTCCGGGGGAGTGGGCACTTCCGGGTTGAATACTTCCGTCACGTAGGTAGGGGTCATCTGTGCAACGGCTTCCAGCAGGGCAGCGGGTTCGTCGGGGAGAAACAGGTGGCTGAGGCGTCGGGCCAGATGCTCCATCCAGCGCCGTATGAAAGCAGGACGCTCCAGTACCAGCTGCGCCAGCGGAGTGCCCCGATGGGGCGTGGCGATCGTAGTCAGCGAGGCAACATGCTGGTAACCGTCAAGGCGTGCAATCAGGTAGCGAGCATCCAGACCGCCCATGGAGTGCGCAATCAGGTGGGCTCTGGGGGCACGCGTCTCCTGCAGCACGGTCAGCAGAAGTCGGCGCCATCGCTCGGCCCGTTGAGCAATGGGAGCATAGGGGGCTACGTTGGGAGCGTAGGCCCGAATGCCATATTGCCGCAGGTATTCAGCGATGGGATGCAGCTGGCTTTTGCGCCAGGGTTGCGCCAGCGCTCCCAGACCGTGCATCAGCAGTACCGGGTAGCGCAGGGGAATGATCGGGGGTTCGGGAAAAGTCGGCGCCTGGAGTCGGATCCGTGCCACAGCCATCAAACGCTTTTACGCCTATACGCTGAGATATGGGACAACATAGCGAACGTGGCGAAAATACGCACATCGCCTGGATTTCTACGATCCGGCCTGTTTGTGGGATAGCGTATGTCTGCTGTCGGAATACACGTTCCGGGTTTTGCACGCTGGTAGGTGGCCGGATGAGTTTCCAGTTTCCTTAGGAAAAGGTCGTTTCGACGATGCAAAGCCAGCGCCTGTGCTGTTGTCAGCTTTCGGGGGCAGCCACGTCCTCTTCAGCGCAACGATCGACACCTGGCGTAGCCTCTGGGGCGTCTTACTCCGCAGAAAGGCTTTCGCGGATCGCTGGCAGTCAGCTTAGCGTGTGTGCAGCGGTCATCGTGGCAGACGAAAATGCTGCTATACCCGGTGGGAGCGTGCTCAAACGCGAGGCGGCGGGCCATGCAATTACCTGGAGGCTCCAAAAGACGCAGGGACGAATGAGTGAGGGGGATCTGGTCCCGTCTTCTATCCCGGCAGGAACAATGCAGTGCGGGGTGGTACATGGCTTCAGGGGCTTGGATCTGCGGAAGTTTCCGTCTCTGCTATTTTGGTTAATGCAGCAGCCAGAGTAGCAGAGCGACGACGAGTGGGACCCGCAGGTTGTCGTTGAGCGGAAGCGGCAGTGCTTCCAGTAGTGTGGCCAGCAGCGCGGCCAGCACGCCGTGGATGAACGGCACGGGAAAAAACCAGACAGTGAGCAGAGCGGCCCCGAAAAAAGCAAGCGAGCCTTCGACGGTGCGACGGCTGTCGGGCCAGTAATGGCGGCCAAAGCGGCGTCCTACAATGGCAGCTACTGCGTCGCCCACCATGAAGAGGGCAAAGGCGGTAGCAGCCAGCGACAGGGGAAACAACGTAGCCAGCAGGGCACTGGAGAGCAGGACCCACGTGGCACCGTTGATGACGAGAGGACTGCCGGGGGGTGGTAGCTCTTCGGGACGCATCATGTAGCCAAAAAACCGTCGGATGACGCGATGAAATGCCGGCCAGCGGGCGCGCAGTACGTCGGCGCCCAGGGCTGCCAGCGCCAGTGGCCAGAGTACGGCCAGCGCCGTCGGACGCGACACGTGTAGCAGGCCGATCGGGATGGCCAGGGCTAGCAGGTGCAGCGCTTTGCGAAGCAGCTCACCCTGATAGGAAAGGGTAGGGGGGCGCGGGATTTCCCTCATGTTGGTTGTTGCCGGCGTCATGGCCGATCAACGAAGCGTGCAGTTTTCGGTTCGGATTTAACGAAAAGGGAACCCGGCATGCCGCTTTTCGATAGGCTCAGCGCTTTTACGGCATGACCATCGGACAGATTCCATGAAAGACCTTCCTCCGCTGCAGAACGATCTGCTGCTCCGCGCAGCGCGACGTGAGCCGGTCGAGCGCACCCCGGTCTGGATTATGCGGCAGGCCGGACGCTACCTGCCCGAGTACCGAGCGCTTCGGGCCGACGAAGCCTTTTTTGACGTGGTGCGCACTCCGGAGCTGGCCACCGAGGTGACGTTGCAACCCCTTCGACGTTTTCCACTTGATGCCGCTATCATTTTTTCCGACATCCTGGTGGTGCCGCAGGCGCTGGGATTGCGCGTGGAGATGATTCCAGGACGGGGACCGTACTTTCCAGATCCGCTGCGGACCGTGGAAGACCTGCGGCGGCTTCGACGGCCAGAAGTGCGCGAAGCCCTGCATTACGTGCTGGAAGCCATCACGATGACGCGGAAGGTGCTGGCCGGCCGCGTACCGCTAATCGGCTTCTGCGGGGCGCCCTGGACGCTCATGGCCTACATGATCGAAGGCGGCAGCAGTAAAACGTTCGCTCGCGCCAAGGGCTGGCTCTATCGGCAACCCGAAGCCAGTCATCGATTACTGTCGCTGCTGACCGACATACTCGTGGAGTTTCTGGTGGCGCAGATCGATGCCGGCGTCCAGGTGGTGCAGGTTTTTGATTCCTGGGCCGGTGTGCTGAGCCCGGACCTGTTTCGCACGTTCGCGCTCCCCTACCTGCAGCGCCTTGGCGAGGAAGTAGGCAAGGCGCGACCTGAAGTGCCGCGCATTGTGTTCGCCCGAGGAGCGCACGCGGCCCTGGCCGAACTGGCTGAGGTCGGCTACGACGTCGTGGGACTCGACTGGACCATTGATCCCCGACAGGCTCGCAGTGTGACAGCGGGACGCGTGGCTCTGCAGGGCAATCTGGATCCCTGTGTGCTGTATGCCGAGCCCTCTACGATTCGCCAGTTGACCCATCGGATGCTCGAAGCTTTTGGACCCCGTGGACATATTGCCAATCTGGGACACGGTCTGTATCCCGACCACAACCCTGATCACGTACGGGCCTTTGTGGAGGCCGTGCACGACTATGTGCCGGTTGCGTCTGATTGATGGCTGATTATGGTCAACCCGGCCTGCTGGAGGACTCGTGCCAGGTAAATTGCCCCGATAGAGCCTGGAAATCAGCGAACAGAGGGGACGGCCAGTTTCGCCCCTCTTCGCCGAAGGCTCCAGGTGCCCTGCGCGCATGCCGAGCAGATTTTGGCTGCGTACAGGTAATTCAGCCGGTACCCGGCGGCGGGTGGGAGACGGCATGGCTTACAGCAATCCCATCTGTCGTGCATGCGGCGGTACGGAGTGACGGAATAGCCTTTGTTTGAACCCAGAGTCGGCTTCTTTATCGACCCGCATGCTACATCGCCGGGGCGAGTCCGCTGACAATGCCACCAGTGTAGGCAAAAACAGTAAGTGGTGGCTGTAGTATCAGACGGCACGAGAGGGCTGACCGGTAACCTGAATGACTCAGCAAAGGGCCGTTTGCTAAGGAGATGACACCTGACCGGCCCGGTTAAACTCCAGAGGCACGTGGCTGTCGGCTCTGTCAGAAACAATCTGTTAGAAACAAAAAGTACCCAGTACAATACTTCAGGCGATATGCCCGCGCATCTCCCGTCAGAAGAACTGGCGTTGGTGATGCAAAACAGCGGATTAAATGGGGTAGGGAGACGCAATGAGGCGATGTTGAAGATCGCAGAACTGCCGGTACTTTACTTGGATAATCATCTGCTGGTGGTCAATAAACCTTCAGGGCTACGTAGCCAGGGCGATCGCAGTGGTGCTCCGACAGTGCTTTCGCTGGCCCGGGCCCTGATCAGAGAACGCTTCGACAAACCTGGCAATGTCTATCTGGGATTAGTGCAGCGGCTGGACGCGCCGGTGTCCGGTGTGATGGTGCTGGCGCGTACTTCAAAAGCAGCAGCCCGACTGACGCGGCAGTTTCGGGAGCATACCGTGGAGAAAGTGTACCTGGCGCTTGTGGAGGGCGTGCTGGAAGGTCAGGGGACCTGGGTGGATTTTATTGCGCCGGCCCGTGACCACATGCGTCTGGTGCCTGAGGACCATCCCTGGGGTAAACGAGCCGTGCTACGCTGGCAGGCCCTGATGACGCGCAATGGACTGACGCTGGTGCGTCTGATGCCTGAAACCGGCCGCAAGCATCAGATTCGGGTGCAACTTGCCTTTCGCGGGTATCCCATCCTGGGTGATCGGCGCTATCGGGCACGTCGATGGTTGGCTCCCGGACAGATTGCCCTGCATGCCTGGAAGCTATCGCTCACACACCCGACCCGTCGTGAACGCATGAGCTGGATGGCTCCTGTGCCCTCCTGCTGGGATGAAGCCTTTCGGTTGCAGGTGGATCGACTGCTGGTTTATCTGGAAGCTGCCGGTCCGGAAGGCATCCGGTAGCCTGTTACAGCTTCGGCACAGAGAGCCGGCGCAGGTACCACGCAGACCTCTTCGTCGCGGAACGGATCAACGACAATGGGAAGATGCTGGTAGGTCTCAAACCGACCGGCACCACGTTGAAACTGCCGCCCGATGGCTTTACACAGCCGGCGATAGGCTGTGCGGCCTACCAGAATATAGCGGGCCTCGTAGCCGGCTTCCTGCAGCTGCCGCAAGCTGTCGTGAATGAAGGGCAGCATTTCCTCGTCGTTCGGCGTATATTCCAGAACGGTCATAAGCTGCAACCTGTGTTGTTCCGTTATGCTGGATGATCATGCTCGCGTCAACCGGTTGCGTAAAGAACCACGCACCGATATTCCAATGGCGCATCGCGTGCAGCGCTTTGTAGAGGCGCTGCAACTGCATATCTGCAAAGCTATAGAAGACGTCGACGGCGCTGCCCAGTTTCGGCGAGATTCCTGGAATTATCGCGAAGGCGGCGGTGGGTTAACCTGTGTGCTGGAGAACGGGGCCGTCTTTGAAAAGGCCGGTGTCAACACATCGGCTATATGGGGGCGCCTGTCTGAACGGGCTGCTCGGGCCATTGGCGTGCACCCGGCTCCGTTTTTTGCCACAGGACTTTCCCTGGTCATTCATCCTCGCTCGCCTTACGTTCCCAGTGTCCACGCCAACTTCCGCTATTTTGCACTGGGAGAAGATCTCTTTCGCCCGGAGGATCAATGGTTTGGAGGAGGGGCCGATTTGACCCCTTACTATCCTTTTCTGGAAGATGTGCAACATTTTCACCGGGTATGGAAAGAGGTGTGCGACCGACATCCTGGCATAGCCGACTATGCCCGCTTCAAGGCCGCGTGTGATGCCTATTTTTACCTGCCTCATCGTGGCGAAATGCGCGGAGTAGGTGGTATTTTCTATGACTACCTGCGCGATGATCCCGAAGGAGCTTTCTTCTTTACACGGGAGGCCGGGCGTGCTTTTCTGCGTGCGTATCTACCGATCGTTGAACGTCGTAAGGACATACCTTATGGTGAACGTGAGCGACACTTCCAGCTCCTGCGACGTGGTCGTTACGTAGAGTTCAACCTGATCTATGATCGGGGTACCCGTTTTGGGCTGGAATCGAACGGCCGTACCGAGAGCATTTTGATGAGCCTTCCCCCTGAAGTTCGCTGGCAGTACGACTGGCGTCCGACGCCCGGATCTGCCGAAGAAGCCGCACTTTGGTTCTTTCAACCACGCGACTGGCTGAGTCTGAAGGCGTCCGATGTACCCCAGGTTACTCCGGGCCGCCGTGAAGCGTCACGTGATGCGTAGCGTGCAATGCGTGGCAGATAGACAGCTCTGAAGATAACCGCAGCGCCGCCAGAAAAGGTGCATTTTTGAAATCTCTGCGTGTCATGGAAGCTATTAACAATTTGGTAGCGATTTGCTAACTTATGGCTGATTTGCGAAGCGGAGAGGCCGGATCTCCGGTTTTGAGCTGTCGCTTTCTTGTACCAAAGATGCCATGAGGGGGATGACCGAAGTGCAACGTGCCTGGCGCACACCAGAAATTGAAGAACCGACCAATCGATATGTTATTCATCCATTAAGCTGGGCCCTGGTACAGCGTCTGGCACGATGGGGGGTGCATCCTAATACCGTTTCACTGGTAGGGCTGGCACTGGGAGCCGGCGCGGCAGTGGCCTACTACCACTATACCTCCTGGGTCGCCTGCGTGTTAGGGTTTGTGCTGATGGTGGGGTGGCATGTTATGGACGGTGCCGACGGACAGTTGGCCCGGCTTACTGGACGTACTTCAGAGATTGGTAAAGTGCTCGATGGACTCTGTGACCACGGCACCTTCGTCCTGATCTACATCAGCCTGGCGCTGGCCACTTACCCGGGGGCTGGATGGATTGCCTGGGCTCTGGCAGTGTCGGCTGGAATCAGTCACATGATTCAAGCCAGCACATACGAATTTCAGCGTCAGGCCTACGATTACTGGGTACATAACAAACAGCAGGCAAAACCGATTACGCCAGAAGCTTTTCGGGAAACGATGGCCCGGAAACAGGGCCTTGCGCGGTGGATGGGACGGCTGTATCTGGTTTATCTGCGCGTGCAGTACGGTGCTGGAGCGGCTGATCCCGCACTGATGCAGTTGCTGGAAAAAGCACTGGACCGGCTCTCCTACCCAGAAAAAGTACGGCAGATGTATCGCTTTGTACACCGCCCCCTGGTGCGTCGCTGGGCTGTAATGAGTTCGAATTACCGCACACTGGCTATTTTTGTGGCCTGCCTCTATGGCAGGCCGCTGGCTTTTTTTGTGTTTGAGCTGGTAGGACTCAACCTGATCTATCTGGTGCTCATTATTCAGCAGCGTTTACGGAACCGTCGATTCCGATTGTGGTTGCGCCGCCAGCTGGAAGCCAAGCCGGCGGATGCCTGGCTGTCAAGATAATGGAGCATTCACCATCCTGAACGGGAAGCTATCTATGAGCGAAGCTATTTCGATTGTGCCTCCGGAAGGTAAGCTGCTGGTGCTAACGCCCGGACTGGGTGCGGTTGCCACCACGTTCATCGCAGGCGTTGAAGCGGTGCGGCAGGGACGTGCACGGCCCTACGGATCGCTGACGCAGATGCAAACGATTCGATTGGGACGCCGTTCGGCCGGCCGTAATCCGCTGATCAGAGAATTTTTACCTCTGGCCGAACTCAATGATCTGGTCTTTGGAGCCTGGGACATCTTCCCGGATGATGCCTACGAGGCGGCCGTACGTGCTCGCGTGCTCGAACTCCGCGACCTGAAGCCGCTGGAAGACTTTCTGCGCACCATTCGCCCTATGCCGGCAGTTTTCGATCGGCAGTACGTGCGCCGACTTGACGGACCGAATGTCAAAAAGGCCCGCACGAAGAAAGAGCTGGCCGAGATGCTGCGCGAGGACATCCGGGATATGATCGAGACCACGGGAGCCAGCCGAGCTGTTATGATCTGGTGTGGTTCGACCGAAGTGTACACGCGTCCGTCCGATTGCCATCGTTCAATCGAAGCTTTCGAGGCGGGGATGGAAGCCAATGATCCTTCCATTACGCCCTCCCAGTTGTATGCCTATGCGGCTATCATGGAGGGCGTGCCCTACGCAAACGGGGCCCCGAACCTCTCGGCCGATGTACCTGCCTTGGAACAGCTGGCTGAGGCGAAGGGAGTGCCAATTGCTGGAAAGGATTTCAAAACCGGCCAGACCATGCTCAAGACAGCGCTGGCGCCCGCTTTCAAGGTACGCATGCTGGGCGTGCGCGGCTGGTTCTCGACAAACATTCTGGGGAATCGAGATGGCGAGGTGCTGGACGACATCGATAGCTTTCGAGCTAAAGAAGTGACCAAGGCAGGTGTGCTCGACACCATCCTGCAACCCGACCTGTACCCGGAGCTCTATAGCGATCTCTATCACAAGGTACGCATCAATTTCTATCCGCCACGCGGTGATGCCAAGGAGAGCTGGGACAATATTGACATCTTTGGCTGGATGGGATACCCGATGCAGATTAAAGTGAACTTCCTGTGTCGGGATTCAATCCTGGCCGCTCCTATCGTGCTGGATCTGGCCCTGTTTCTGGATCTGGCTGCTCGGGCTGGCCTGAAAGGCATTCAGGAATGGCTGTCGTTCTATTTCAAGAGTCCGCATGTGCAGGAAGGGCATGTACCTGAGCACGACCTGTTCATTCAGCACATTCGCCTGAAAAATACCCTGCGTGTGTTGGGCGGTGAGTCGCCCATCACGCACCTTTCTGAAGAGTTTGAGCTTTATGAGAATCTGAAATGATATCAGATGGCACAGGACCCCGGACGGGCATTGTGCTGGCAGCTGGTCTGGGTTCGCGACTGGCCGGTGCCCGTCCGGGATTTCGGCTAAAGCCGCTCACGCCGGTGGCCGGCATGCCACTGATTCTGCGTACGCTACGCAGCGTGGCCCTGGCCGGTTGTCGGGAGGTAGTCATTGTTGTGGGCTATCATGGAGAAGAAGTGCGTGAAGCGGTAACGAAACACTACCGCGGCCCCCTTCGCGTGCACTTCGCGCACAATCCGCATTACGAGCTGCAAAATGGCCTTTCTGTACTGGCTGCGCGGCCCTATGTGCGCCAGGAACCGTTCCTGCTAACCATGGCCGACCATGTGCTGGGAGATGAACTCATGGCACTGGTGCGCACGCATCGGCCGCCTGAGGATGGGGCTACGCTGCTGGTCGACTACCGCGTCGATCAGATCTTTGACCTGGACGATGCTACCAAGGTGCATGTTGAAGATCGCTGGATCGTAGATATCGGCAAGCACCTGCGCGACTTCAACGCCATCGATACGGGCGTTTTCGTCTGCACCTTTGCGCTGATGGAAGCATTGACGGCTGTCTATCAAGAAGAGGGCGATGCGTCGCTGTCCGACGGCGTACGGCGGCTGGCCCGGGTGCGCCGTATGGCTGCGCTCGATATCGGCGATGGTTTCTGGCAGGATGTGGATACGCCTGAGATGCTCGCGTATGCCGAACGTTGTCTGCTGGAGCGGGCCCGCTCGCCCGTTCGACCATAGGAAAAATTCAGTTACGTCCTGCGTTCCGAGCGCGCCATCGCCCCGGAAATTCGGGCTCATACGCGAGGGGGTACCCTGCCTGTAAGCAACTGTTGGCCGACGGTCAGGTGTTGACCACCCTGGGGCCGGCCTCAACCACTTCCCGCGCACATCCGGCGCGATACTTTTCAAAGTTCTGGGCAAATAGCCGGGCCAGACGATCAGCCATCTCGTCGTAAGCCGTCGGATCGCTCCAGGTATGGCGTGGCTGAAGGATTTCGTCCGGCACGCCAGGACAGCGTGTAGGAATGGCAAAGCCAAAACGTTCATCCACCACAGTAGGCATCTGGGCCAGCGAGCCGTCGTGGATAGCGTCGATGATCGCTCGGGTATGGGCCAGCTTGATGCGATGGCCCACTCCGTAAGGACCGCCGGTCAACCCCGTGTTAATCAGCCAGGCCTGCGTATGGTGACGACGCATACGCTCGGCCAGCATTTCAGCGTATTTGAAGGGATGCCACACGAGAAAGGCAGCACCGAAACAGGCTGAAAACGTAGCCTGTGGTTCGGTCACACCCACTTCTGTGCCAGCGACCTTGGCGGTGTAGCCGCTGATGAAATGGTACATGGCCTGCTCAGGTGTCAGGCGGGCTACGGGGGGGAGTACGCCAAAGGCGTCGTAGGCCAGGAAAATAATGTGACGTGGATGCCCTCCCACGCAGGGGATCTTAGCGTTGTCGATAAACTCAATAGGATAGGAAGCCCGCGTATTTTCCGTAATGGAGGCGTCTGCATAATCCACCACACGCGTTTCCGGATCAAACACCACGTTTTCGAGGACAGTCCCGAACCGGATGGCGTTGTAAATCTGCGGTTCGCCTTCCGGCGAGAGATTGATCACTTTGGCGTAGCACCCGCCTTCAATGTTGAAGATGCCCTCGTCGGTCCAGCAGTGTTCGTCGTCACCGATCAGCCGGCGTTTGGGATCCGCCGAGAGTGTGGTCTTGCCCGTGCCTGACAGCCCGAAAAACAGCGTTACGTCACCTTCAGGTCCTTCGTTGGCCGAGCAGTGCATCGAGAGTATGCCACGCAGGGGCATCAGGTAGTTCATAACCGTAAAGATGCCCTTCTTCATTTCACCAGCGTACTCCGTGCCAAGGATGACCATTTCGCCCCGTTCAAACGAGAGGTCGACACTGGTTTTCGAGGTCATGTGGGAAGTGTAGCGATTGGCCGGAAAGCGTCCGGCATTATAGATCACATAGTCCGGCTTGCCGAATTGCGCCAGTTCCTCCCGTGTGGGGCGAATGAGCATGTTATGCATGAAAAGGGCATGATAGGGCCGCTCACAGATCACCCGCACTTTGATCCGGTATTTGGGATCCCATCCGGCAAATCCATCGATAACGTACAGCCGGTCGCGCGTGTTCAAGTAATCGATAGCCCGCTCGCGGTTAATGAGAAAGGTGTGTTCGTCAAGCGGAATGTTGATAGGTCCCCACCAGATGTTTTCCTGGCTTTCCGGGTGCTCAACGATGCGTTTGTCAGCCGGGCTGCGTCCCGTTTTTGCTCCGGAGGTGCAGGCCAGCGCTCCACTGCTGACAACGGCGGCACGTGCATCGTAGCGAACTGCCTCTTCGTAGAGCACCGCCGGCGAAGGGTTGCGCAGCACATGTGGTACGTGGAGTCCGTAGGCTTTCAGATCCATTGTCCCGATCATTTTTGATATGAATTCAACGCAAAGCCTCAATTTACACGTTATGCTTAAGCATAGGAAAAGCGCTCCCGATAATTGTTAAACATCTATTTAAGAATTGCAGAGATTCGACAAGGTTGCCGGCCTTGGGGGAAACTTCAAAAGAAAACCGGAACTGGCAATCTTGTGCAGGCTCTAACCGGGTACTAACCTGAAGCAGGAGTAAGGGCCATGACACCTCGGCAGTTTCTGAAGCTCTATCGGTATGATGAACGCCTGGTACGCGGCGGGTATTTCTCGTCGGCGCCTCTTCCAGTCAATCCCGGCGAGACGGTCGGCGTGGTGCTGCTCAATCTTGGAGGGCCGGACCGGACAGCAGATGTCGAGCCGTTTCTGTACAACCTGTTCATGGATCCGGCGATTATCGATATGCCGCTGAAAGGTGTCTGGCGGCACTGGCTCTGTCGGCTGATTGCTCGGTTGCGGGCAAAAAAAGTGGGTAAGGACTATGAACTGATCGGAGGCGGGTCGCCCCTGAACCGACTAACGCGAGAGCAAGCCCAGGCGCTGGAGCGTCTGTTGAACCGTCGTTTTGGACAACCGACCGGCGTGCACTTCCGCACCTATATCGCTATGCGTTACTGGCATCCGTACAGTGAAGAGGCTGCGCAGCAAATGGAAGCTGAAGGAGTGGATAAAGTTGTTCTGCTCCCGCTCTATCCGCAGTATTCCAAAACCACGACCGGCTCTTCACTACTGTACTGGTGGATGCTGGAGCAGACGGGTGAGATTCCACGCTGGCCCACCACCTACGTGTACGAATATGCGGCCCATCCCAAGTATATTCAGGCAATCAGTGAGCGCATCGACGAGGCGCTGCAACGTTTTCCTAAAGCGGTGCGCTCGGCGGTTCACCTGGTCTTCAGCGCACACGGCACGCCGCTGATTGAGATGAAGGAACGGCGTGATCCCTACTGCTGTCTGATTCATTCCACGGTGGATCGGGTCATGGCTTATCGTGGCCATGACCGGCCCTACCATGTATCGTTCCAGAGTAAGGTGGGGCCGGGCGAATGGCTGACCCCGAGCACCCCCGACAAGCTGGCGGAACTGGGACGCCAGGGCGTGCAGGCGGTACTGATGGTCCCGGTGGCGTTCGTGACCGACCATATCGAGACTTCGTTTGAACTGGATATTGAAGTGCGTGAGGAAGCCGAGCAGTTCGGGATTACGCATTACGAAGTGATGCCGGCGCTGAACTGCCATCCGCTGTTTATTGAGGCCCTGGCAGAAGTGACCGTGGCCCAGCTCCGCTTGCCGGTAACTTCTGAGGCGGCAGGTTCCGCGGGTGATGGCATGCCGGATACCCCACCGTATCCTGTTCGGCCGCTCGACGAGCTGCCTCGCTACCATCCACGGGTGCGCAAGACACGTTGCCATCAATGCGAACATATCACGGAAGCACGGTGCTGGATTCCTTCAGAGTGTGAGCCGGTGCGAGCGCAGCCGGAAAGCACAGCGCCGCCTAAGCCTTCGATGCAACCCAAACGGCCCGCTTCCTAACGATGCAACTGTCGCAGAGCCAGGCCCTTTTTGAGGCGGCACAGCGCGTCATCCCCGGAGGGGTAAACTCGCCGGTTCGCGCATTTGGCAGTGTAGGGGGAACGCCGCCATTCATTGTACGGGCGACAGGTGCCTATATCGAAGACGTTGATGGCCATCGTTATATCGATTATGTCGGTTCCTGGGGCCCGATGCTCTTCGGGCATGCTGCTCCTGAGGTCGTACGGGCTATTCAGGAAGCAGCTACCCGTTCGCCTTCATTTGGAGCGCCTACTGAGCTCGAGGTGCGGGTGGCCGAGTTGATCTGTGCGTTGGTCCCTTCAATTGAGATGGTACGCCTCGTCAACTCGGGCACCGAGGCGACGATGAGTGCTGTGCGCCTGGCGCGTGCCTACACAGGGCGTCCTAAAATCATCAAGTTCGAAGGGCATTATCATGGGCACGCCGACTTTTTTCTGATTGCCGCCGGAAGTGGGGCACTCACCTTTGGCCAGCCCAATTCGCCCGGGGTGACGCCAGGAACGGCACAGGACACCTTGCTGGCCCGGTTCAACGACCTGCAGCACGTTGAACAGCTTGTCGCGGCAAACGACGGGGAAATCGCTGCCATTATTCTGGAACCTGTAGCCGGCAATATGGGATGTGTGCCGCCAAGGCCGGGCTTCCTGGAAGGATTGCGGAAGCTTTGCGACCGGCACGGCATCCTGCTGATCTTCGACGAGGTGATGACGGGCTTTCGGGTGGCGCGTGGAGGAGCGCAGGAACGCTATGGGGTATTGCCTGATCTGACTACACTGGGCAAGATTATCGGGGGCGGCCTGCCCGTGGGCGCCTACGGTGGACGGCGCGAGATCATGGAATACGTTGCCCCTCAGGGTCCTGTCTATCAGGCGGGTACGCTTTCCGGCAATCCCCTGGCTATGGCAGCGGGGTATGCCGTACTGCGCAAGATCGCCGAAAGTCCCGACCTCTATGAACGCCTGGAAGCGTTTGGGGCAGCGCTGGAAGCGGGCATTCGCGAGAACCTGAGAGGACTGGGATTGGACCTATACTTCACACGGGTGGGTGCCATGGCCACTCTGTTCTTCACGTCGGAACAGGTGGTGGACTATGAGACGGCCCGTCGATGCGATGTGCGGCGTTTCGCTCGCTACTTCCATGCCATGCTGGAAGAAGGCATCTATTTGCCACCGTCACAATTCGAGGCCTTCTTCTTCTCCACAGCCCATGGCGAACGTGAGCTGGAACTGACGCTCAGCGCGCAGCGCCGGGCGCTTGCGCGCGCTTTCGCCGACGACGGCGACGGGGGGTAGCAGCCGCGTCGGTCGAGGATTCGACAAAGCGCAGGTCAATCTGTCGCGTAGCTGGGTCTGCCCGTACGACCCTTACCTCAACGACGTCGCCCGGACGATAGCTTTTGCCCGAATAAAGTCCGCGTAGTGTGTAGCGGCGTTCGTCGTACTCGTAATAATCGTCACCCATATCCCGCACATGCACCAACCCCTCGACCCACACCCCTTCGAGTTCGACAAACACCCCGAAATTGGTGACGCTGCTGACTACGCCACGGAACTGCTCGCCTACGTGTTGCTGCATGTACTGCACCTGCTTGAAGCGTACCGAATCACGCTCCGCTTCTTCGGCCGCCCGCTCTCGTTCGGAACAGTGCTGGCAACGGACCTCCAGTTCATCGGCATCGACAGCTGGCGCTTGCTTTGTGTGCTGCAGATATTGCTTGAGCAAGCGGTGAACCATCAGATCTGGGTAACGCCGAATCGGGCTGGTGAAATGCGTATAGAAGTCAAACGCCAGCCCATAGTGGCCGATGTTCTGCGTGGAGTAACGGGCTTTAGCCATCGCCCGCAGTGCCGCTTCTTCGATAACTGGTGCTTCAGGGGTGCCTTTCACCTGTTGTAGTAACGCGTTGAGAGCGCTGGAAGCGACACTACCCTCTTCGATTTCCAGGCGATAGCCAAAAATCCGCACATACTGGGCAAGCTGTCGGATTTTCTCGGCATCAGGCCGATCGTGGATACGATAGACAAAAGGAGGGGCCTCGGGACGCCTGCCGATCGTCTCGGCCACCAGCCGGTTGGCCAGCAGCATAAACTCTTCGATTAGCTGATGAGCGGCAAGCCGCTCCTTACGATAGAGACGCACCGGGTTGCCAGCTTCATCCAGTTCAACCTTCACTTCAGGTAAATCGAAATCGATCGCACCGGCTTTCATGCGAGCCCTGCGAAGTTGCTGGGCCAGTTGATGGGCCTGGCGTATGGGCTTGGCCAGTGGGTGATCCGCACCGTCGATGATGGCCTGCGCCGCTTCGTAGGTGAAACGCTCTCGAGAATGAATGATGGTTTCTCGGATCTGATAGCGCACGACCTGCGCCGAAGGGGTCAGCTCCATGAGGACCGAATAGGTCAACTTATCCTCGCCTGGACGCAACGAGCAGACCTGATTGGAAAGCTTTTCGGGGAGCATAGGGATTACGCGATCCACCAGATAGACGCTGGTGCCGCGCTGATACGCCTCTTCGTCAAGTGCAGAACCCGGTCGGACGTAGTAGCTGACATCTGCAATGTGCACGCCTACTTCGATGTGGCCGTTGGGTAGCTGTCGCAGGTGCAGGGCATCGTCAAAGTCCTTGGCGTCGGCGGGATCGATCGTGAACACCTCGCGGTCGCGCAGATCCAACCGGCGGCGGTATTCGCGTGCAGGAATGGTTTCCGGAATGCGTTCGGCTTCCCTGAGGGCTGCTTCGGGGAAGCCAGTACGGACGTCTTTGCTGAGCGCCAGTGCCAGCACCTGCACCCGAGGATCACTGGCAGGGCCAAGCACTTCAAGCACGCGCCCTTCCGGGGAGGCTTTGGGATCATCAAAGCGATCGATAGAGACGATCACCTTATCACCGGCACGAGCACCGTTGAACGCTTCGCGGGGTACGTAGATATCGCGGGTCAGGCGTGGATTGTCAGGCACAACGAGGGCAAAAGCACCGCGTGGATAGAAGGTCCCGACCGTACGGGTACGCCGACGCTCCAGCACTTTCAGGACTTCGCCCTCACGGCGGCGGTTGCCGCGGGCCGGCGCCGCCAGCCCTACCAGTACGCGGTCGCCATCGAGCGCCGTGCCCATGTGGGCTTCGCTGATGTAGATGTCCTCCTCTTCCTGTCCTTCGACTTCCACAAAGCCGTAGCCCTGTGGATGCACACGTAGAATGCCTTCGACACGATAGGGACGGCGCTCGTAGGTGTAGCGCCCCCCCTTAACGCGGGCCACCAGATGCTGATGTTCCAGCTCCGATAGTACTTCCCAGAAACGCTGGTACGCCTTGTAGTCGCGCAGGTCCAACAGCTTGGCCAGCTCTTTGGGACGAAAGGCTCTGTGAGCGTTGTTGCGCAAGAGCGAAAGAATCGACCGCCGGATCTGGGGACGGGTGGGAGGGCGCCTGGGCTTAGAAACGATGGATTGCTGCTGTCCGGATGCTTTTTTCTTGCGTGCCAAGGTATTTTGCAGGTAGCTGTTTGAGGATTAGCGACGGTGTTCAACGTTGGCCTGCTTCGAGTTGTTGCCAACCTGGGTTAGCGGCGGGGGGGCTGAAGTAGAACGATCCGGGATCAACCAGCCAAAGAGTCGGTGCAACAGACGCCGCCAGCTGGGAAAGTCGGTCTGATAGGAAAAGCCGGCCCCCGTGATGCTGGTCAAGGTGTAGTCGTTGAGCACGTCGTCTTCACGACGGTAGAACACCTGTACCGATACGCTGGGCGTCAATCGCACCTCCACAATAAATTCACCCAGCAGGTTTTGCTGGCCGTTGGCCGTGTTTTCTCCGCGGTAGACACCCTGGCCGCGGATGATCAGACGTTCGTTGAGCAGGCGCAGGGCCACGCCATAGGTGACATCCAGGCGCTGAGCGCCTTCGCCCTGTACTCCCAGTAACAGATCAACGTTGGGGAGTACCTGGCTCAGGTAGCGATTGAGCTGGCTGGCGATGAGTTGTGAGAGACTATTGAAAGCCAGCTGGTTGCCCGACGAGGTGAGCGTTTCTGGATTGGTGCGTTCGGTAGTGAGGAGAAACGAGTTGGTCAACAGGACGCTGGTGGCATATTCAGCCGCACGTTCGGGCTGGTTGAGCAGGGCTTCCAGACTTTCGTAGCCGGCCAGCGGCTCATTGATCGAACGGTCGACGGCCAGGCGCAGGTTGACCTGAGGGGCTTCGACGCGTCCGGTAATATGCATCTGCACAATAAGTGGGATCAGGCCGGACCCCTGACCCAGCGCGCCCGGCAGGCCCGCCCGGGAAGCACGGGTACGATAAGCCGCCTGAAGATCAAGTCGCGCGTTGATGGGGTCTCCGTCCCAGATGATCGTGCCGCCTTCGATAAGAAAGCGACGTACAAAGATTTCACCGGCAGTGAACAGATAATCGCCTTCGGTTACGTTCAGCTGTCCGAAAGCCTGGAAGGTGCCTTCCTGGCGGATAATCTGCAGCCGACCGCTCCCGCGGGCGTTGATGATGTCGCCCAGCAGGGGGTCGATTACCAGCCGGACCGTAGTGCCCTGAGGGGCCAACAGGTTCAGGTCCAGGTCCAGTCCGTCCAGAAAAGGTCGCTCGCCGGGCGGGCGACCGGCCAGCAGGTTGGGGCGACGAGTCGGCCGTTTCGGAATACGACCTGTCGAGTCGGCAAAGATGATGAACGCTTCGTCTGTCTCGGTACCGGTTTCAGCCAGGGGAATGTAAATCTCACTTTGGGAGAGCACTTTACCGTCGGCTGTCTGTAACCGGGCGCTGTAGAGCGGGCCGCTAAGCGTAAACGTCCCCTGCCCCCATATTTTGCCGTAAAATGGAAGATTTCGACTGTAGGTAACGTTCATGACCTGTAAGCCTTCCAGACGAGCTGTCAGACCAAAGGAAAAAAACTGGTAATCGTTAAAGAAAATGCGGCCATCCACGCGAGCCTGTCCGCCACCTGGATCCTGCAGGTATACGCCGTCCAGCAACAGGCCGATCTCATCAATGAGAACGGATCCTTCCAGCTGGTAGTGCAGATTGAAACGGGGAATCTCAAAAGCCCCTGCGTGTAGCTGCAGGGCGGCATTAAAGATGGGGCGTCGGAAGGTGCCGGTGATGCGTCCTCGACCGACGAAGTAACCCTGTACGTTGGCGATTAGATCTGGAAAAATGTAAGTGAAAAAGAAGGCGTCGGCATGCCTGGTTTCCAGGTGCAGGTCCAGTTGACCCGCATCAGTGATCGAAGGGAGACGGACGGTGCCGAATAGCCGAAGCCGGTTGGTAGCACCTGTGGTGGGGTCAGGATCCAGGCGCGCATCCAGTGCAAGCCAGGGGGATCCTGGTATGTAGTGGCTGACAAGCCGGAGGGTACCCAGAGGATGCCGGTCGTAGTGCAGGTGGTGAATTCGGAGGAAACCGGCCAGTTGCGGCATCCCGAACGCACTTACCAGGCTGAGTTCACCGTCCAGGCGACCGGACAGTTTACGGGCGCGACCCAGGGCATGGGTGAGCTCTTGCAATGCGATGCCATGCAGTGCTACATAGGCCGTATCCGTTGGCTGTGCCGAAAGTAGCCCCCGTAGCTCAATGCGGCCGGCCGTTGTATCGGTGACCGGCTGGTTGTACAGAATGGTCGGGTAAATTACCACGGCATCAGCATACAGGTCGAGACGAGCCGGACGCGTCAGATGCCAGCGATAATTACGAACCTGCCAGAAGAACTCCTGCAGGGTCAGTCGATTGAAACGATCCATCAGGTCCAGTGTGGCGGTCAGGCGTAGTGTTTCACCCATTGAGTCAGGCTGGCTGCTAAGGCTCACCTGCATTCCGCCGGGCTGCAGGTAGCCCACCAGTCGGACCTGCCGTAGCTGTTGCAAGCGGGCGCTTTGCCATTCGAACAGCCCGATGAGCGAGCGATCGACCACGCGTCCGGTGGCAAGTTGAAGGCGTCCCCGGATGTTTTGCTGCCTGAGGAAACCAATCTGCAGCGTATCGGCCTGGAATTCCAGGATCAGCTGGAGCGTGTCGGCATCTGCCCGGGTCCGCAGGGTTCCGGTCAGATCGGTACGTATGGCTGGTAGACCGACCAGTGGCTGTAACCAGTCGAGCCGGTGCACCTGTAGCTGTCCCTGCAAGGATAGTCGGGGGAGATCGGAAGCCAGCGGAGGTACCTGAGCAGGATGGGGAGAACGGTAGAAAGGCTTGTCGGTCTGCCGATGGAAAGCACGGGCAAAAGCGTGTTGCCAGTGGCGGAGGATTCGGAGGAGCTGGGAAGGGGGCAGGTTGCCTCGAAGGTCCGCAGAGAGCAGATCGCCTGAAACCTGCAACCAATACCGCGCAGTATCCGGGTGCGTCAGCTGCAGAAGTAGGGAGGCGGGTAGGAGCCTCCAGGATTGATCGGTCCGCCGGGCAAAAGAAGAATCCAGTGCCAGGTAGGCGGTGACGGCCAGGTGCGGCCAGTCGTGCCCGGAGCCTTCCAGGGACAATGTAGCATTAACTTGAGTGTGTAGCGTATCGGGGTGCAGATAAGGGCCCAGGTCGAACTGCTGGGCTATGGCCTGTATCCGAAAGCGATGGGTTTCGGGCGTGACTTGATAGAATGCCGTAGCCGTGAGATGGCCGCGCTGCTGGGGCAGAACAAATGTAGCCCAGAAACGGGCATCGCTTCGCTGCAGAGTGAAAAGTAGCGAGTCATCGGTATTGCCACCAAACGGGCGAGGGTCCAGCCGAAGATGGAGGTCAAATTGTCGGGAACCCTGCCCATGCAATACGGCCAGGCCAGTGAGTGAGGAGGGTAATAATGGACTGTTTGGCCACAGGTAAGTAGGCTGCACATTGCGCAAACGCGCCTGTACTTCATAAGCCAGGGGTGCGTCCGCATCCTTACGAGCCAGGCGAAACAGCCCTTCCAGCATGCCAGGAAGTCCCTGCAGGTGACCTCGGCCTTCCAGGCGCTGCAAACGAAGCGGAGTGAAGTCCAACAGACCACGCATCTCCAGGCGCAGGGTGGCCGGCGTGCCTGTTCGAAGCGGGAAAGGTGCAGTAGGCCAGTAGGCAGCCAGCACAGCGCTTTTCAGTCCAGTGCCAACGATCAGCAGGTCGAAGTCCAGTGAGTCGGGCAGTCCCAGCAGTGTCCCTTCCAGTTGGAGACGACTATCGGCTGTGGTCAGCTCCAGCTGATCCAGGACCAGCCCGTCGAGGGTACCGTGCAGGCGTCCGGCGATGCCGATGGGCTGTTGTAGAGGAAGGGCGGGAAACAGCTGACGCAGTTCGGTAAAATCAAGGGTGCCGGTATGCAGCTCAAGCTCCAGGGCCGATCTGGCCATAGACGTACCTGGAATAAGCTGACCACTGAGTGACAGTAGCGTTTTGTCCAACGCCAGCTCCAGGCGAGGTAAAAGCCAGCGGCCTTCCTGATAGAGGAGCTGACCGGACAGGTAGCGCAGGGCTCGGTCAGGTCTGGTCAGGTGAGCCCGGACCTGCAGTAGATCAAGCAGCAATCGATCCGGATAGTATTCCAGGGTGGCCTGGAGGGTCAGGCTGTCCAGGCGCGTTCGGGTGTAATCAAAAAGCTTTTGCTGCTGCACGGCTTCAGGGGCCGGGCCGATACGACTGGTCTGGATGACCCCGTCATGGAGTCGGAGCTCGGCAATAGACAGGGCCCAGGGCGAGCGTTTGGGGACAGCGGTCGTATCGGCACGTTGGGGCCAATGCCAGCGACCGTGTTCGTAATACAGGAAAAGTTTTGGATGAAACAGCTCCAGTCGTCGTAAGGCCAGGGTACGTTGAAGAAGCAGGCGCCAGGAGGGACGAAGCGCTACGGAATCGATGGACAACAAGAGCCGGCCATCCGGCAGGTAGAATCGCACGTGGGTGGCATACAGGCCCCGGATCAGGTTGCCATCCAGCCGGCCGATCTGGAGTTGACCGTTCAAGAACGTATGAAAAGCAGCCTCCAGCTGAGCCCGAACAAAGTCACGTCCGACGCGGGTGTGCGTCAGCGCCATAAAGAGGATCCCACTGACAACCAGTACACCGGCCGCCAGCAACAACAGTCGGCGAGCGATATGTCCGAGTACGCGTACGGGCAAGGTGCGGTAACTGTTTAAGAGCGTACGACTGTCCGGCAACTTGCGCACGCGAAGTGCCAGGCAGTCTGGAGGGCAGCTTCGGTTACATCGTCGGTAATATAGGCTTCGCCCAGACGCCGTAACAGTACAAAGCGCAACCGACCAGCCAGCGTTTTTTTGTCCACCTGCATGGCCTCGCGTAGCGCTTTGAAGTCCAGGGTGTCGGGCAAGGTGGGCACTGGCAGACGCTGCAGTAAGGTACGGATGCGATCAAAGGGCAGATCCGGATGGCGTTGATGCGACAGCCAGAGTGCGGCCAGCATGCCCAGCGCTACGGCTTCGCCATGTGTAAAGTGTCCGTATCCGGCTACGCGTTCGAGGGCGTGTGCGAACGTGTGGCCGAAGTTCAGAATGGCTCGCAGCCCGACTTCGCGTTCATCCTGCACAACCACCCGAATCTTAACGGCAGCCGCTCGGGCAATCAGCTCGGGCAAAAGGGCCGGTGTGCGTTGCAGGACCTCCTGCCAGCGGGCTTCCAGCAGCTCGAACAGCGCCGGATCACCGATCAGCGCATGTTTGACCACCTCGGCCAGGCCACTGGTCCATTCGCGTTCAGGCAGCGTCTGAAGTAGAGAAGGATCGGCCAGCACAAGGGCTGGCTGGTAAAAGGCACCGATCAGGTTTTTGCCCAGAGCGTGGTTGATACCGGTTTTGCCACCGATAGCACTGTCGACCTGAGCAATCAGCGTAGTGGGTAGTTGTACAAGCGGCAGTCCACGCAGCAGGGTGGCCGCTGCAAAGCCTGCCAGGTCGCCAATCACACCGCCGCCAAAAGCCAGCACAGGCGTACGACGGTCAATCCCCCAGCGCAGCGCTTCGTCGTAGATCTGTTCCAGGTAAGGAAGCGCTTTAGTAGATTCACCCGGAGGCAATACCAGCACATGAGGCATCCAACCCGTTGCTTTCAGGAGGGTCTGAAGCGGCTCCAGATGGAGTCGGGCTACATGCTCGTCGGTGACAATCAGACAGCGCCCCTGGCGGAGTGCCAGACGACTGAGCCACCTCGGCAGCGTCTCCAGGGAATCGATCACGACCGGATAATCTCGGCCGCCCGATATTGTCACGTGATGGACCACAACGGCAGGTTGCAGGTTACCCTGGAAGGTGTTCATCTTTAAAAACCCCCTAAAAGGATAGCTGGTCCCAGGAATTTAGAATAAATGCGAGCCAATCTAACAGATCGGCCATTTTTTCTCGAATGGACGACACTGGCACATCAGATCGTAGCGGCAGTGCTGCAGGCAGGCGAGGTGGCCATTGATGCAACCGTGGGCAACGGACACGACACGTTATTCCTGGCTCAGCTGGTGGGAGCGGAAGGACACGTTTACGGCTTCGATGTACAGGAAGAGGCGTTGATCCGGACGCAGCAACGCCTGAAAGCAGCGGCGCTGGAAGGTCGGGTTACACTTTTTCAGAAAAGCCATGAGCAGATGGCCGAGGTGATTCCTTCAGTATGCCATGGGCGCTTCGGGGCCATTATGTTCAACCTGGGGTATCTGCCCGGTGGAACCGACCGCACATGCGTAACGCGGCCGGAGACCACCTTGCCTGCACTCGATGTAGCCCTGCGACTACTACGTCCTGCAGGAGTGTTGACCGTTGTCGCTTACCCGGGACACCCGGGTGGAGACAGAGAGACAGAAGCCGTTCGGCAATGGGCTGAACGCCTTGATCCTGGAGATTTTGTAGCCGTACGTTATGCCTTTTGCAACCGCCGTCGCTTCACGCCAGAGCTGATCGTCGTGTCCAAGCGTCGCTTGTAGGACGCTTAGCGCATCACCACAATCCGGCGCGTCCAGTGTTGCGGGCCAACCTCTACGCGGCAAAGGTACAGGCCAGCCGGCCAGTTGCGAGAAACGATAGGTAAATGATGAGTCCCTGCCGGTAATTGCCCCACAAAAGGCCGGGCCACTTCCTGTCCGAGCAGGTTGTAGATGCGTACAGCGACTGGCTGTGCGATGGGAAGGGTCAACGTCAGCATGGTCTGTCCGGTGTTCGTCGGATTGGGATAAGGTCCCTGCACCATTACAATCGGTAGGTCGGGCAACGGTGCCCTCGCCACCGGTCGAAACGTTGAGATGGCATAGTAGGCACCACTCGGGACCTGCGTGATAACCGGTGGAAAACCCTGTGAGACAGAAAGCGTGGTAGCAATTTCTGCCTGAATGATTTCTACAGGATTGGACTGTTGCCAGTCGGCAGAGATCCAGAAATAGCTGACAAAAATGTCCAGCGGTTGAGAAAAACCCGTCACGCCGCTGACGCGCACGGTGCGCTTGATACGAAGCGTTTCGCGTGATCCAGCCGGGGTTACCAGTGTCCCGTAGGCGTCTACTTCCCAGAAGATCTGCACCGTGGCACCTTGAAGCAGATCCCGGTACTGCTCATACGTCTGGATGATTGTGCTGTCGCCGGTAAGGGCAGTCAGAAAACGTGCAATGAGGGCCAGGTCGGTCGCTGGCACTGAGGGCCACTGCCAGCTTACGCCATCGGTGAGCGGGAATTTCAGGACCGGAAAACGTTCAGGCAGCGTAAGCGTCGAATCGCCAGCGGCCAGACCGTAGTAGTAGTTACCGTCATCTGGAAGCAGACTCCCGTAAATGTAGGCGTTACCCAGCAGTATGGCATGGTCCGCCTCGGGAAAATCAGCAGCGCCCGGCAGGCTGTTATCGTACGCCAGATAAGGCACCGACGAGGTGACCGGAGGCTGATAGTTCAGCGTGGTAAAGTCCCAGGTCTGCGAAGGACCTTGCCTGTCAATAAGCGCCTGAAGGGCCAGTCGCGTCTGAGCCTGTTCGTCCTGCGTGTCACCAAAATCGACATTGTATGTGGTGCTCGCATAGGCTTTACCAATCAGGACCTGAAAGTTGTCGGCATTTAACGTAAACTGAGCCTGTAACGGAAGAGTTATGCTGGCCATGAACAGGAGGCTCAGCATGTAGTGACGACTGCCGTAACTCATGGCTGCGTGCCGTACGAGGTGTCGAATTTCTTCAAAATGTAAGAAATAAGAGCGAAACAAGCAAGCAAGGAAGACGCGCTATGTGCCTGGTACTCTGGGCGTATCAGCAGCATCCTCGTTATCGACTGGTGCTGGCAACGAACCGGGATGAGTTTTATGCACGACCTTCGGCACCGGCACACTGGTGGCCTGAGGCGCCTGACGTGCTGGCCGGGCGTGACCTGGAGGCGGGTGGCACCTGGCTGGGTATTTCTCGAAAGGGTCGCCTGGCGCTGGTGACCAATTACCGGGAGCCAGATCGGCGGGCTACCGGTCGACGTTCGCGTGGCCTCCTACCGCGCGACTTTTTGCAGGGAAATGAACTTCCCGAGGCTTACCTCAACCGCGTACTGGCTGAAGGATCGGCCTACAACGGCTTCAACCTGCTGGTGGGCGATCCCGAGACGCTGGCATACGGATCGAATCGGAATGAGGGCGTCGAGGTGCTGGCGCCCGGTCTGTATGGTCTCAGCAACCACCTGCTGGGCACGCGCTGGCCTAAGGTCAGCCGCGGACTGGAGCGCTTCGAGCAGATCCTGAAGACTGAGGCTATTGACCCGGAAGAGTTGCTGACGTTGCTGGCCGACCGCACACCGGCGCCTGCCGAAGCGCTACCACAGACCGGACTGGGATATGAATGGGAACGCCGACTTTCTGCGATTTTTGTGGTAACCGCCCTGTATGGTACGCGCAGCTCGACTGTGGTTCTCTGGGAGCGCAGAGGACCGCTTACGTTTGTGGAGCGCACCTTCGGGCCAGGTGGGCGCCCTCTCGAAACGCGCTACTATCAGGTAAGCTGTATGGAGCCCTGAAAAACCATACCGCTATCTGACCATTGCACGCCTGCACGACAATCAAACCTGGGCGATACGCCGATCCACGGGGGCGCTGAATGGCGCTACCGCCTGTAATGATCACAGCCAGGGCTCCTTGAACGACAGGGCCAGATACCGTGAGCAGGATATCGAACTGCTGGCGGACAGAAAGATCGACTGGCTTTGCAGGAGATGGTGCATTGGATGAAACCTGGCGCCGTCCAGAAGATCGTCAGCCGATGGACGGTACCCTGCCTGTTCAAAAAAATTCTCCGGTTACACAAACACGACTTCGCGACGGAACCATGCGGCTCTATTTCCTACGTCATGCCGAGGCCCGACCCGCCACGCCTGGTCAACCCGACGCCGAACGGACACTCACCGAGGCCGGCCAGCAGATCGCCCGTCATCTGGGCGAAGCCCTACGACGTATGCAGCTGGCACCGGCTGCGGTCTATAGCAGCCCGTATCGCCGGGCCGTGCAGACCGCCCGGGCAGTGGCTACTGCTCTGTGTGTACCCGTCGTCGAAGATCGGCTGCTGGCGCCGGGATGTGGTCCGGCCGAGCTGGAACTGCTGGTGCAGGCCTATACCCCGGGGAATACGGTACTCGTCGTCGGTCATCAGCCCGACCTGGGTGAACTGGTACGCTGGTTAACCGGTGCCAGCATACGCCTGCCGGCTGGTGGGTTGGCCATTGTGGAGACGCCGATGCTCCGCGAACAGGCCGGTACGCTGCATGGCCTGTATGATCCCAGGTGGCTGCGAACTGTTATGACAGGTAGTACGGATTAATAGACGTTTCGCCGACCCTTGTCGGGCATTTCATGAGGGCTTCTTGGTAGCTTTATTTAGATAAAGTACTATTTAGTAGAAATTTTCTTCGTCAACAATCAACCCAACAGGGAGGACACCATGAAAGCCAGTTCGCGCCGTGACTTTTTGAAAGGCCTGGGGGTGGCTGCTGCGGGTGGACTGATCACGTCGGGATTGTCGTTGGATGCTGAAGGCCATAGTCGTCCAGGCCGTGTTGCTACAGGCCCCATGGGACGTCGTGTGGCACGTGTAGCGGCGGATCCCTCCGACATTCCTCCGCCAATTTACCGGGACTGG
Organism: Rhodothermus sp.; assembly: GCA_030950375.1. Taxonomy (GTDB): domain Bacteria; phylum Bacteroidota; class Rhodothermia; order Rhodothermales; family Rhodothermaceae; genus Rhodothermus. The sequence goes on from JAUZRN010000029.1 coordinate 36,327, forward strand.
CCCGTTACCCACGACATTACGCTGCGCGTTGAGGAGGTAGTGGCAGAGATTGAGCCTGGCGTGACTTTTAACTTCATGACCTACAATGGGCAGATTCCTGGTCCTTTGATTCGTGTGCGGCAGGGCGACGTGGTTAACCTGACGCTTGAGAACCCCTCCACGAATCGCATGCCGCATAACGTCGACTTTCATGCGGTCTATGGACCTGGCGGTGGGGCTGCACATACGCTGGTGGCGCCCGGTCAGTCGAAGACGATTCGTTTCCGCTGTCTGTATCCGGGGGCTTTCGTGTATCACTGTGCTGTGCCTGATCTGGACTATCACATCTCCAGCGGTATGTTCGGGATGATTCTGGTCGAACCCCCGGAAGGGTTGCCGCCGGTTGATCGGGAGTTTTATCTCGGCCAGCACGAACTCTATACAGACAAGCAACCGGGGGAGCCGGGACATCACAATTTCGATTTTGAGAAGCTTTTCGAGGAGAAGCCCACGTACGTGCTCTTCAATGGAGCCAAGTATGGCCTGACGGCCGATCGCTACGGGGCGATGAAGGCAAAGGTGGGAGAGACGGTACGGATTTTCCTGGCAGTTGGTGGTCCGAACGTGACGAGCAACTTCCATCCGATCGGGAATGTGCTCTCCTACGTCTGGCGGGAGGGCGCTATCCTTAGCAATCCCGAGCGCAGTGCACAGACGGTCGCTGTTCCACCGGGAAGCTGTGGCATCTTTCATCTGCGGCTGCCGGTGCCCGGGCCGGTCAAGCTGGTTGACCATGCGCTTACCCGGGTGGCACGTAAAGGGTTACTGGCCGTGCTGGAGGTAGAGGGGCCTGAGCAGCCGGATATCTACCATCCAAACCCTGCCTGAAAAACAAACCCGAAGAGGAGGGAAAAAATGATGCGTCGTAGTCTGTTGTGGCTGAGCCTGCTTCTGATAGGGTTGCGGGTTCAGGCCGAACCGGTAAAGGAAATCGTGATCGAGCCGGTTGGTGATGAGCTGAAATTCAAGCAGACCGAATTTACGGTGGCGCCGGGTGAGACCGTGCGGATCGTTTTCCGGAATACGGCAACAGTGATGCCGCACAACGTGGTGGTGCTGAACACCGACAGCCCGGCGGTCGTGAATCGTGTAGGTACGGCTGCTATCACCGATCCGGACTACGTGCCGGATGATCCGGCTATTCTGGCCTATACGGAGGTGGCACAGCCTGGTGAGACGGTAGCAGTAACGTTCAAGGCGCCGGATAAACCCGGCCGGTATCGTTATGTCTGCACTTTCCCCGGGCATTATTCCATGATGCAGGGCATCATGGTGGTCTCCGGGAAAGCGACCGGCTGATGGGGGAGGTGCCTGCCCGAGCGATCGGGCTGCGGGGCGGGTGCTTCGGCATCCGCCCCTTTCTGGTACTTTGAGGGCAGCGTCTCCGCGAAGGGAGGCAGATATTTTCAGGGAAGATGATGGCATCAAGCTGATCAAAGAGGCGTAAATCCGAGGGCGTTCGGACTAATCAGTTGCCGGTCAACAGGTTTTTCAGCATACGGGCATTCTGGACAGCGTGCCCGCCTACGTCGTTGTTGAAGTACACGTACACGTCCCGGCCTGCGTTCAGCCACAGGCGAATGCGTTCGGCCCATTGCCGGAGCGTGGTCTCATCGTAGCCGCCAGCGTAACGGCCGGTCGTTCCGTGAAAGCGCACATAGACGGCCGGGCCGGTCGTCCAACAGGGGACGTCGAGCCGAGACCAGTCGTGTATGCAGAAGATCAGGTTGTGCGCCACCAGGAAGCGGTACACCTCTTCTGTGAACCAGCTTCGGTGACGGAATTCGAAGACGTGCAGATAACCCTCGGGCAACAGCGTAACGAATGATGCCAGACGCTCCAGATCAGCATGCAGACCTGGGGGTAACTGATAGAGCAGTGGCCCCAGATGTTCTTCAAGGGGAGCAATGGTGTCGAAGAAGGTCTGCAGCGCGTCGGCGCAGTCACGGAGGCGGCGCCGGTGCGTAATGGCGCGACTGACCTTTACGGCAAAGCGAAAGCCCGGCGGCGCCTGATCGTGCCAGCGTTGCACCGTAGCAGGACGGGGGAGATGGTAGAACGTATGGTTGAGTTCAACCGTATCGAACACGCGTGCATAATAGTCAAACCATTGATGGGAAGGCACATCCGTCGGGTAAAGCACGCCGCGCCAGTGCCGGTACGCCCATCCTGAGGTACCAATCCATGCCTGTCCGACCATTGGCAATCGGTGGTCTGTCTGGAACCCGGCGTATAACCCACCGTTGCAGTCCTGTGTTGATGTATTTGTTTCACCGACCGGTATCCTTTCGTTGCCTGTATGGCATTTCTGCCTGACAGCGCGGAAGTCTTCCGGTCCCAGTACACACAGGTTGCGTTATGTCTCAGGGTACTGTCAAGTGGTTCAGTGCGGAGAAGGGCTACGGCTTTATTGAGCAGGATGGCGGAGGCGAAGACGTCTTCGTGCACCGGACGGCCGTAGCCGGGCTGGGCTACGGCGAAGAGTTGCGTAAAGGGGAGCGGTTGCGTTTTGAAATCCGCCGCACGCCCAAAGGACTCCAGGCCGTCAACGTACAACGGCTGGACATGTAGGTGCCTGTTGCTCCCCAACCAGAAAACCCGGTGGTTGCCAGATCGCCGGGTTTTCTGCTGCCTATGCAGTGGCCACGCGCTCAGGCTTTAGTCGTTGCGGACCGCTGTACACGTTGAAACGGCTGTCGCGTAAAAATCCGATCAGCGTCATGCCGCATTCCCGGGCCAGATCGACGGCCAGGCTGGAGGGGGCACCAACGGCTGCCACGACAGGAATACCGGCCCGGGCAGCTTTTTGTACCAGCTCGAAGCTGGCCCGGCCGCTGAGCAGCAAAATGCCGTGTTGTAACAGGGCCGCTTTTTCTTCCAGCAGGAAGTGTCCGATAAGCTTATCCAATGCGTTATGGCGGCCTACGTCTTCACGCAGTGCCAGCAGGCGTCCGGCGGCATCGAACAGAGCCGCTGCATGCAACCCCCCGGTCTCGTTGAAGAGAGCCTGGGCCTTTCGGAGCGTCTGAGGTAGCTCGCAGAGCTGCTTCGGTGTCAGCAAAGGTCCTGCTGGTAGGGAAGGATAGCCACCGACCCGGACGGTCTCCAGTGCGGCCTTCCCACAGAGACCGCAGCTGGCCGCGGTCAGAAAGTGGCGTTCCAGACGAAAGGGATCGACCGACACGTAGGGTTTCAGCGTAACGGTCAGGATATTCCGATTATTGGGGCGATCACCAGAAGGGCCCGTGTGCTCGAATCGGTCGATGTCACGATATTGTTGAATAATGCCTTCCCCAAAGAAGAACCCGATGGCCAGCTCTACATCGTGGCCCGGCGTGCGCATGGTGATGGCCACGCGGCTATGGGTCGGGTGCCCTTCGTGGAAGTACACCAGCCGAAGCTCCAGGGGTTCTTCTACAACGACGGCCTCTTTAGTAGGATGCGTCCCTGAACCGTCGAAGCGCAGGGCTTCGATGCAGTCAATGCGTGTGCCCCGTTGTGGCGCATTCATAGATGAAAAACCGTGTCGGCGCTGCGCGTTTTCGATGTTTCGGGGGCAGACAGCGGACGCAGGTAAGCCACGACTTCCTTGTAGGCGGGAATACGGGCCTGGGGGGATAGGATTTCGGGGGGAACCAGCACATTGCCCTCGGGCCAGTGCACCTGCAGAGAACGGGCGGCCATGTCGGCAGCAAACAGGCGCCCCTCGAGTCGGCCGTGTTCGTTTTCGACCACGACACGTTCCCCTTCTTTAAGACCCAGGCGCTGCAGGTCGGCGTGGCTGATCAGGATAGCATCCCGGGGCAATCCGTTCAGGGGATCCACGTCCTCGTGGACGATGCTGTTGAACTGTTTGCCCCGTCGTGTAACTACCCGAAAGGCGCCTTCGGGCAGCTCAAGAGCTGGTAGCGGGACGGCCTGAAAGTGAGCTTTACCGTCCGGTGTGGGAAAGCGCCAGCCTTCACACAGGCGGGGGCCGCCATACTGAAAGGCGTCGCCTTTCTTTTGCAGATGCTGGATACCATCGTACATCGGGATCACCCGGGCAATTTCTTCCCGGATGGCTGCCGTGTTGGGAAAACGTACCTTGTCGGCCAATTCCGGGCGCACGCGCGCCGCCAGCTCTGCAAAGACCTCCCACTCCGGGCGCGCTTCAGGAATCCGCGGTCCTGGAATCTCCGGGCTGAAGATCACCCGGCGTTCCGTGGAAGTCTCGGTAACTCCACCGGGGATTTCATAGCGGGTGGTAGCTGGAAGCAGGAGCACGGTATCAGCGGGATCGACCAGCATCTGCGTCGATAAGGCGATGTCCATGTGCACCCGGAGGGGGATGCGCTGAAGGGCCTCGTCGATACCCCGTGGATCGGGGAGGACTTCTCGGAAGTTGCCGCCTACGGCAAACAGTACGTCCAGCGCTCCCTTGCGGGCAGCCTGTAGCGCTTCAGCCGTGGTGAGGCCAGGGCGGTCGGGTACTGGAAAACCGTACTGCTCCGAAAGCCAGGCGGCCGTTTCGGCATTGATGGGCTTGCCTCCCGGAAAGACGGTTGCGTAACAGCCCATTTCGGCACCCCCCTGTACGCCTGAATGTCCACGAATGGGCATTAAGCCGCAGCCGGGACGTCCCACAAAACCCCGGGTCAGAGCCAGATTCACAATGGCATAGACATTGGCCTCACCCGAGGCATGCTGCGTGATCCCCATGCCCCAGACGAACACTGCCCGTTCCGCCTGTCCTACCAGCTCTGCATAGGCTTCCATGTCACGCCGGGTCAGGCCACTCTGTGCTTCCAGCGTTTCCCAGGAGGTGGCCTCCAGCAGAGCCCGGAGTTCGTCAAAACCGACCGTGTGCTGGCGGATAAAGGCTTCGTCCACCAGCCCTTTAGCAATCATGGCCTTGATTGTGCCGTAGAGAAAAGCCAGATCGCCACCCGGGCGTACCGCAAAGAAATAATCCGTAATCTTCGTGCCAAACAGCGCGCTTTCCAGGTCGGAGGGAACCCAGTAGCGCAACATACCCGGCTCGGGATATGGATTGATCAGCACGACCCGTGTGCCAGCCTTTTTCGCATGATAGAGATATTTCATCATGACCGGCTGGTTATTGGCCACATTCGAGCCCAGGAAGGTGATCAGGTCGGTGCCGATCAGATCGGTGTACGAGCAGGTCGTGGCCGCAACCCCCAGTGTTGGTTTGAGCCCAAAGGTGCTGGGTGAATGGCAGATGCGGGCCGAATTATCAATGTTGTTAGTACCAATAGCACGGACGGCCTTCTGGGCTACATAGTAGGTCTCGTTGGGAAGGCCCCGGCTGGTCAGGTAGAAATAGAGACGCTCCGGATCGGTCGTGCGAATGCGCTCGGCAATCAGCTCCAGCGCCTCATCCCAGGAAATGCGACGAAAGCCGCGTTCACCCTTTCGGCGGATGGCCGGATAGGGCAGGCGGCCCAGCATGCGTAAGTCCCGGGCACGTAAGCGGCGAAGCGCTTCGACATCGGCCAATCGGCTGAAATCCAGGGCGGGCATCGTGTTGAGTCGAAGCAACCGCAAACGGACGTTGCATAAATGGATGCCTTCGATCGTCCAGTCTTCCAGGCCGCTGGTGCCCAGCGCGCACCCATCACAGACTCCGTCGCGCAGGATACGCCAGGCATAGGCCAGGTTGTCTCGATTTTCAACAAAGGCCCGAAAGACCTCTTTGAAGTTCTGCGTGTGGGTCAGCGGAATCCGTGAAGCCCAGAGCGCAGGCATCCAGCCTTTTCTGGGGGGGCGAACGGTAGCTCGGGGCTTGCTTCTGAAAAGATGATCCCAGCGCAGCATCCCAGGAGCGTCTTTGTTGTAGAAAATATGAAGGGAAAAGGACTCCGTTCCCGAGCATAGTGCTCAGGCATTAATATAAACCACGCAGGGAAGGTCGTTTGCTTCTGGGGCGGCGTATGCTTCTATCGATATGGCGCGGAGGACCAGTGAATGGCGCCGATGCGCCAGCCGTCAGGCGTGCGATGCAGAACCAGAAGCTCCGCGCTGGCAAGATCATAGGAGCGCTCCCGAAACGTACCACGCAGGCGGGAGAGGGTGCTCACATAGGCCAGTTCATCGAAAACCCGTACCTGTTGCCAGATAATGCTGCGCTGCATAGCCTGCAGGAAGGCCACGTCTCGGCTGTAATGATGGCCTAAGTATTCGGTTTTGGATTCGCGGCGTCCTCCTTCCAGGATAACCACCTCGTCCAGTAGCAGCTGAGCGACGGTAGCGCTGTCGCCCTGCGCGAGTGCTTCATGAAAGCGCGTAACGGTCTGCTGAACCGCGGTGGTATCCGGGGATGGGAGGCAAGGAAGTAGGCCGATCAGGATAGCGAAAAGTCCGAACATGATAAATACCGTGGGTTAGGTTGAGAGATTTCGCTGAGTGTCCCGGCATTAATAAGGATAGCGATTGGTTTGCCTGCAAGGCAAGCCGGTGTAAAGGGTTGGAGCACAAATTGCACTTCAGCGATACAGAATGGTGTTTTTTCAGGGAGACGTTAGCCGGCGTTGTACGCACACCTGCAGCGCTGGAAGGTCTACGTGCTTGCCATGGCGACACCATAGACAGCTGCAGTCGGTCTCCTGGCATGCCTGCTCGCGCAGCGTTGGCAGAAGACGATGTCGGGCTACGCGGTAAAGCCGCCGTTTGAAGGTAGAAGGCCGATAGTGACGCCGTAGCTCCTGTAATACATTCGACTGACTGAGCTGTCTTAGCATCCAGCTATAGCCATGATTGCCCAGCTGGTTATAGAGGAACCGATTGGCCAGCGACGTCTGCATCCAAGGGACGAGATACTTCTGGCACCAGGCATTGTAGTCTGCCTGCTCCAGAATAGCACGGGCGGCCAGATATCCAGACCAGAGCGCGTATCGAAGGCCGAAGCCCCAGAGGGCATCCTGGAAACCGGCCCGCTCGCCCACAAAGTAGACCCGGTTGCCGCGCGTCCAGGAATCTCGGATGAAAAAGTTTACATATCCGCCGAAAACACGGGGGTTGCGCACCGACATTCGTATAACCTGACTGACCGTTTCTAACGTGCGTTCAAAGTACACACGGGCCAGCGGGAAGTCGTCAAACACGCAGGTTGCCAGGGTCGCTCGTCCCTGATGCACGAGCAGATAAGCATAGCCCCGAGGGGCAATGCGATCGTCCAGAAATCCATAGCAGGCATCTGGGTGGTCGGTCTCGAAAACCAGTCCCCGTGCAATGGCATCAGCTGCGTGGGGGCCGGTCGCCACAATGACAGCGGAGCCGGTGATTCGTTCGACACGCTGTCGAAAATGGAGGGTAACGCCGGCCTCCAGGGCCTGCTGCTTTAACCCCTGGTCCAGGGAACCGGGCTGAGGACCCCGCTCGATCAAATAGAACCAGGGGCGTTGCGTGCGAATCGGGAAAGCCTCCAGGCTTGGATCATAGAAAATGCCCTCGGTGTAAGGAATGCAGCGAAAGTTGATTTCAAGGCCCAGAGAGGCCAGAAAGTCGCATACATCCTCTTCGGTGGACCAGTTTTCGAGTCCCTGAAAGTCGCCATGGAAGCGGGCGCCGACTTCAGGTGCCTGCTCGAAAACTTCTACCTTAGCTCCGCCACGGGCAAGGGTTATTGCGGCTGTCAGACCCGCAGGGCCTGCTCCAATTACCTGTACATCTGAGCGGGTATTCATGTGTTTGCTCCTTGTTCGATAAGCTGAAGCGTTCCTTTCAGGCGTCCTCGCATGCAGGAAAACGTGTAGATGCCCGCGTTGGTAGCAGGCAGTTCAATGTGTACCACGGATGTTTTTCCGAAAGAAACCTTCCGGCCCCAGGACAACAGGTGTAGTCGATGGGTGCACAGGGGCGCTGCTGGATGCCGGTGGAAGATGAGGCGAATGGGGTGATGCGCAACGCCCAGGATGCGTCGCGGATGAAATCCATCCGCTTCTATCCGAATATGGGCTTCCTGGAATCCGTCCGGCCCGGGTTGGAGGCGCACGCGGCGTCCGGGCCAGGGCCATAAGAGCAAGGCCAGTAGTAAAATGCCACCCACTCCGACGAGTAAAAGCGCCAGCATGGTGCTCAGGGGTTAGCACCTCGGTGTCCATAAAGAAAGACGCCCGCAGGGCGTCTTTCTTACAGCAGCACCAGGGTGAACGCGAGGTTATTTCTCTACCTTCAGAAAGCGGGCGTTGATCGAGACAATCACGGTGCTGGCCGACATAAAGACTGCTGCCACCGCCGGACCCAGCAGCAGGCCCAGCTTGTAGAGCACACCGGCAGCCAGCGGAATAGCAACGATGTTATAGCCGGCTGCCCACCAGAGGTTTTGTACCATTTTGCGGTAGGTGGCCCGGCTCAGCCGAAGGATTGAGACTACATCGCGCGGGTCATTACGCACAAGTACAATGTCGGCCGTCTCAATCGCCACGTCGGTGCCTGCTCCAATTGCGATACCTACATCAGCCTGGGCCAGGGCGGGGGCGTCGTTGATGCCATCGCCCACCATTGCCACACGCAGACCGCGTCGCTGCACTTCTTTGACCTTGGCCGCTTTCTGGTCAGGAAGTACTTCGGCGAAGTAGTCGTCCAGGCCAATCTCACGGGCAACCCAGGCGGCCACACGACGGTTATCGCCCGTGAGCATCATGACCTGCAGGCCCATCTGTTTGAGCTGTTTTACAGCCTCTCGTGATTCGGGTCGGATCACATCAGCCAGGGCAATGGCGCCCAGCACCTGGCCATCGCGGACAACGAACACTACCGTCTTGCCCTGTTCAGCCAGGGCATCAACCCGCGCATCCTGAACCTCCAGCCCATGCTCGCGCAGGTAGCCCGGGCTGACAACGCGGATATCCTGACCATTGACGCGAGCACGGGCGCCTTTACCGGGAATGGCCTGGAAGTCTTCAGCCTCAGGGGGCTGGGCTACGGCCTCTACAATACCCCGGGCGATGGGATGTTCGGAATGTTGCTCAACCGCTGCGGCCAACTGGAGCATTTCCTCTTCACTCACGCCGTCCTGGAAGACCAGCGTATCGGTGACCCCAAAACGTCCTTCGGTCAATGTGCCTGTTTTGTCAAAAATCACAGCCTGCAGATTACGCGCATTTTCAAAGGCCGTCCGATCGCGAATAAGCAGTCCATGTTGGGCGGAAAGGGCCGTAGAGACCGCCACGACAAGAGGTACGGCCAGCCCCAGTGCATGGGGGCAGGCAATTACCATGACGGTTACCATCCGTTCGAGTGCAAAATCGAAGGGCTGGCCGATCAGTAACGTCCAGACCGCCAGCGTCAGTCCACCTCCCCCCAGCGCTACGATCGTCAGCCATCGCGCAGCCCGGTTGGCCAGGTCCTGCGTGCGGGATTTAGCCTCCTGCGCCTGTCGCACCAGCTCAATTACCTGCGACAGGTAGCTTTCCGCGCCCGTCTTCTGTACCTCGACCACCAGCGAGCCTTCTCCATTGATGGCACCGCCAATGACGGTGTCGCCAACTTTCTTTTCAACCGGAGCCGATTCCCCGGTCAGCAGGGCCTCATTGACGGTGGTATGCCCTTCGACGATCACACCATCGGCCGGAATTTTTTCGCCAGGGCGTACCAGTACGCGGTCTCCCGTGTGAAGTTGGTCCAGCGGAACGTCCTGAACGGAGCCATCCGGCAACACCTTGTGCGCTTCCGACGGCATCAGGCGGGCCAGTTCTTCCAGGGCACGGGAGGCTCCCAGCACCGAACGCATTTCAATCCAGTGCCCCAGCAACATCACATCAATCAGCGTAGCCAGCTCCCAGAAGAAGATCTTGCCCGCCAACCCAAACACTACCGCGCTGGAGTAGAGATAGGCTGTAGCAATAGCGATCGCAATGAGCGTCATCATACCGGGGTTACGCTGGCGCAGCTCATCGAACAGGCCTTTCAGGAAAGGCCAGCCCCCGTAGAAAAACACGACGGAGGACAACGCCCAGAGCACCAACAGATCGCCTGGAAAGCGCAGCGCATCGCCCAGTCCGAGGAAAGACTGGATCATGGGCGAAAGTGCCAGAATAGGAATCGTTAGTACCAGCGAGATCCAGAAGCGACGCCGGAAGTCCGCCACCATGTGCGCATGATGCGCATGGTGGTCGTGATGCTCATGATGCTTGTGGTGATCATGATGATGTGCATGCGTCTCCTGTACGGTCGCCGCTTCCGCTTGGGAGGGTGCATGATGCGCGTGATGCGCCGGTGGATGGTCTTTGTGTTCGTGAGACCCATGTTCCATATGCGAACGATTGGCACCGGTCATGGCTCTTTCCGGTTAGGTTAGCAGTCACAGTCAAAGTAACTATAATGGGGACAGGAAATACAGGCAGCCTCCAGACGCTGTCGAAGCTGACGGCGAGCCCGATGAAGCCGCACGTGCAGGTTGTTCGGGGTAATGCCTAATTCCTCTGCCACCTCTTTAGGACGTTTGCCATTTAGATCGATCGCTTCAATCAGGCGTCGATAAGATGGTCGCAGCGTGGGCAGCAGCTCCTGAAAACAGCGGCAGATCCTTTCGCGGTCTTCGGGAGACATCGCTGCCTCTTCCAGCGTGTCCGCATAGCGCTGATACGCGAGTTTTGCCCGCCTACGTTTACGATAGGCATCGGATAAGGCGCGTTGAACGATGCGATAAAACCAGGGCACCAGCTTCTCGCGACTGCGCAGGTTGGGCGCAGCCTGCAGCGCTTTAAGCAGGCTGTCCTGTAAAATATCTTCAGCTAAATGTGGATCATGTACTTTGTACTGGATATAGGCCAGCATTTGCTGACCGCTTCGGGCAAGTAGCGTTGCCAGCTCAGGGTGTTGGGCCTTACGGGTGGACATGGTCATACCTCGGGATGGTGTACAGGAATGGGATGATAGCGTCGACCGGGGCGTGGCAGGAAAGCGGGAAGCTGGGCTCGGTACGCCGCATAGGCGGGACCAAATTGGACCTGCAGGTGCCTTTCTTCACGGCGGGCCAGCCCCACATACAGGCTAACCAGCACGGGAAAGAGCAGCAGCGTGATCAGGGTGGGCCACTGAATGAGAAAACCGATCAGTACCAGGATAAAGCCCGTATATTGCGGGTGACGGATGCGGGCGTAAGGACCGGTAACCGCCAGGGTGCCGCTACGCTGGGCCTGGTAAAGCACCTTCCAGGCAGCAGCCACGAGCCAGAGTCCGCCCCCAATGAACCCATAGCTGAGTACGTGCAAAAAACCCAGGTGTGCTTCTCCTTCAATGCCTAACAGGATCTGCCAGAGGTGGCCGTTTTCATGAGCAAACAGGTTCAGTTGTGGATAGCGCGCAGCCAGCCAGCCGTAGAGCAGATATAGCGTGAGCGGGACACCATACATTTCGGTGAACAGCGCTACCACGAAGGCGGAAAAAATACCGAAGGTGCGCCATTCTGCCCGGTGTTGTGGACGGGCAAACCAGAAAGCAAAGCCAATAAAGAGCAATGAAGCAACAATCACTAAGGGCCAGAGCCCGTAGTCGTAGCGGTCCATGGTGGATGCCGGTTGGTGGTATGATGCCGTTCCATAAGCATAGACGTCGGGTTGGTAAAATCCTTACACTTCAGCGGACCGGCTGAACGGTCAGTGAGCGTAGGCGAAGCGTACCGGGGCCTTTGAGATACAGCCCGGCCGGGCCCGGGCGGGCGGCCGGGCCGTGGCCGTGCACGCGCATCTGGCCGTTTACATATCCCCGGAAGTGCGTGCCATAGGCAATCGCGCGTACCTCAAGCCATCCTGTTGCTGTTAAAAGGGATTCATCAAAAAAGCGCTCCTGACCATCGATCAGGCGGCCCTGACGAATATATCTCGGGCCAATTTCCAGGAAGTCATAGTTGCGGGCATCCTGCAGGTGATATACCAGGCGAACGACGCCCTGGAGGCTGTCACGATGCAACTGCACGGTAAACTCGGTACCTGAAAGGGCGCCGGGACCGGTGAACAAGAGTTCCTGATGGTCGAGAATCAGACGCAGCTCGTCCGGTCCGGATTGCAGCGTCAACGCGGACAGATCGCCGACATGCAGGGTAAACGAGTCGGCAAGTACCTGTTCGGCTCCGGGACCTGGCATCCAGTGCCATCCCCCGTCGGGTTGCTGTTCAAACTGCGCAGCGGCCAGTAAGAGGCGAAGCGCGCGCGCCAGCGAGTCGCGCTCCGCTTCCAGTTCATGTACAGTCGAAACGCCCAGGCCATGGGCATAGACCAGTTCGGCGCCGCGCTCGCCGGTTTCATACAGCAGCCATAAGCCGCCGAGGCCCAGCAGGAGCAGGCCCCCCTGTAGCCAGGCGGCACGAGCCAGCGGGCGACGCCACCAGGCCAGTCCTAATCGAATCAGTGCGAAGATGCCAAAAAACCACAGTGTCCGCTCGGCCCAGTCAGCATGGGCTGAGACAGCCGGAATCACAGACGAAGGGAGATCCAGACCGTCGGCTGCGGCACGTCCGCTCAAGAAGGCCACCAGTGCCGAAAGTGCTCCAAGGGCGTAAAGTATGGCTGTCACCCGGATCAATACTACCGGCCGACGTAGCAGCCAGGTCACCAGATCAAAACCCGCGGCCAGAAAAAGCAGCGCAATGGGAAAGTGCACAACCAGTGGATGTAGATTCGGAGCCCAGTCTGGAAGCATAGCGTTTGCCGGATTGGTTGACCTTAAAATTTTAAGGGGCGATCCCTCCGGTTATCCTGTGCGTTTCCTTAAAATTCGTTAAGCTCGCATAAAGGCCAGACCAAACCGAAACACGCTTTCTGGCGGGGTCGTTTCTTCGTTCATCGAAACCGCTTCCGATCAACCTGAGCCGACCTATGCAGGATGTCTATATTGTTGCCGCAGTACGTACGCCTATCGGTAAGTTTGGCGGTGCGCTGAAGGACTACAGTCCGGTCGATCTGGCTGCGCATGCGATGAAAGCCGTGCTGGAACGGGTGGGGGTGGAAGGTAAGGCGCTCGACGGATACGTCTTTGGAAACGTGCTGCGCGGTGGCCACGGCCAGCTCATCCCGCGCCAGGCCGCCCTGAAAGCCGGCATTCCCCGAGAAGTGGACGGGCTGGCTGTTGATATGGTCTGTTCGTCAGGGATGATGAGTGTGATGACGGCGGCCACCATGATTCGGGCCGGCGAGGCCGATCTGCTGCTGGCTGGTGGGGTTGAGTCGATGTCGCAGACCGGGTTCTATCTGTCGGCCCGGGCGCGTTGGGGCTATAAGTTTTTACTGGGGGCACCGGAGCAACTGGTCGATCTGCTGCTCTACGACGGGCTTACCGATCCCATGAGCGGCGAGGCGATGGGTGAACAGACCGAGCGGCTGGCCACCGAACATGGGATCACGCGCGGAGAGCTCGACGAAATCGCGCTGATGTCGCATCGGCGGGCGGCTGAGGCGACCGCACGCTGTTACTTTGCCGACGAAATCGTTCCCATTACCTACCGGGAGCGGCGTGAGACGAAGACGCTCGACCGGGATGAAGGCATTCGGCCTGATACAACACGCGAAGCCCTGTCCGCGTTAAAGCCGGCCTTTAAAAAGGACGGCGTGTTGACGGCCGGCAATAGCAGCCAGATCAGCGATGGGGCGGCCGCGTTGCTGCTGGCCAGTCAGGCGGCTGTTGAACGCCACGGACTTCAACCCATTGCTCGATTGCTGGGAGGCGCCTGGGCAGCTGGCGAGCCATGGCGATTCCCGGAAGCCCCGGTTCCGGCTGTGCGACGGCTGCTGGATCGACTGGGGCGTCGCATCGAGGATTTTGATCTTTTTGAAAACAACGAGGCCTTTGCGATCAACAGCATTTTGTTCCACCGCATGCTGGGTGTGCCCTACGAGAAACTGAACGTGCATGGGGGGGCCATTGCGCTGGGCCATCCCATCGGCTGCTCGGGCGCCCGCATCATCGTTACGCTTGTGCATGCGCTGCGTCGGCACGGCGGGACGCTGGGGCTGGCCGCCATCTGCCATGGCACGGGCGGTGGAACGGCGGTGGCGGTGGAACGCATCGCGTGAGCTGCGGCTGCGATCGGGACGTGGCGGAAGCTGCGCCGTGCGTTCCGCATCCAGACAGGCTTCGTTGGAACAGCTCAGGACCTGGTCAGACATGGGGACAGCGGGTCGCCAGGGCAGGAGCGTTCAGGCCCGTAGGCTTCTCAAGACGGGCAGGCGCTACCCGGCGTACGGAGACGGCCTGCACTGGCTAATCGCGGCCAGATGCAGGTGGCCGGGTTAGTTCAGCATCCTGTCATTCGTCCACGATTGCGCGCCGGACCACCCGTAGTAGAGATCCAGCACGCTTCAGTCACGCTTCTATTTCGTCGTATTTTTCCCACCGGCGTGTAGCGTGCGTTGGCCCCGCAGGCTCTGGCTTAGATTTTACGTACCGTCTCCGGATCAGCTTCCGTACCTCTTCGGCTAATGGTTCGATCTGGCGTAGTGTTCGCCTTCTTTAAGCCGCGTGGCATGGATGAGCAGCGCCGGCTGGTCAGTCGCCCGGACTTGCGCTTAAAAACATGACCGGGTCTTCCGAGAGCAGGGCCATCATTCGTTGTATATAGATAAATTCCCGGGCTATATGCTGGCAGGTTCAGGGAAGACAAGCTATTGTTCGATGGACCTGAATAATATTGTTCCGCTACCAGCGTCGTTTTTTGCCCGGCCCACGCTGGAAGTTGCTCGTGATCTGCTGGGACGATGGCTGGTGCATGAGCATCCGAGTGGCGTGCGTCTGATAGGGCGCATTGTAGAAACTGAGGCTTATCGGCAGGATGATCCGGCATTTCATGGATGGCGCCTGGTTGATCCAGATACTGGAGCGGTGCGGCCGGAAGGACGGGCGTACGATCTGTTTGCAGCACCGGGTACGGCCTATGTCTATCTGAACTACGGCATGTACTGGTTGCTCAACGTGGTAACCGAGCCCGAAGGCGTAGGTGGCGCGGTACTGATCCGTGCTGTGGAGCCAGTCGCAGGGCTTCACTTTATACGAGCGCGACGTCCCAGCGCCCGGAAGCCTTACGAACTGACCGGGGGACCGGGGCGGTTGACTATGGCTTTTGGCATTGATGGGGGCTACCATCGTCGGCCGTTGACCGGACCACCGCTTTACTTTGCAGCTGGCGAGCCGGTCTCGGAAGCCGAGGTGGCCACGTCGCCCCGGATCGGGCTGTCGCGCGGTACCGATCGCCACTGGCGCTTTTTTGTGCGCGGTAATCCTTACGTGTCGCCGGGCT